>CAYQRA010000561.1:0-4938 GCA_964419315.1 uncultured Saprospiraceae bacterium
TAAAATGCACCGCCCCAGCTAAATAAATAAGCCGTTATCGGGAATTGAAAGAAATAACCGAGCAAGGGTAAATCCCTTCTTTCTAACAGCCATATTTTTAATGGCATCGCTCTAAACAACCAATCAGGATTGAGTTTTGCGAGTCCCGCACAAAAATAAACCAGCGACAATTGAAAGATTAGAATATGGATCGTCCAAGCAGGAACGCGGTCTACGCGGAGTGTTGGCTTCCGCCAGACATCTAGGGAGAAGGCCCGATGGGCCGGGAGAAAAATGAGGATAAAAGCCAATAAACAAACAAGATAATAATGGTTTAGATAATTGGTGGCATCGATCAATTCTACATAAGTAAAACAAAGGAAAAAGCAGATGCAAGACAGCCGATAAAATAAACCCAACATGATGAAGCAAGCACTTAAGCTAATCAAAGCAAAGAGGCCATACATTCCCGTTTCTCCCAAAGGTTGAACCCAAGAAAAGCCATAAAATTTAAAGAAGAATATGGGCTCTAAATAAAGCTTTTCAATCCAACCTTGATAGACAAAGCGCAAAGCCCCAAACAACATCAGCGCTCCAAATAAGATGCGGAACGTGAGTAGTGGGGCTATTCCAATGGGGTATTGGAGCCAATGCTTGATGTCAGTTTTAGTCGGAATCACTTGGGTTATCGATGTAAGTAATGGATACACAAAGTATAGATGGCATATCTGTTTTTATAAGTACAACCTGATCGGAAATTAACTCGTATAGCTTAGTGGTTTTTTCTACTTCCGTTTCGATGATTTTTGAAAAGGGAGTCGATCCAAAAGAATCAGCTAGACTTCTGATTTCTTGATACTGTGTTTTGACCAAGTCACTTAAGGGCGATCCGTTTTTCTCTGCATTGACTTGATCTAAATAAGTTTTAAATTGAGCAGAAATGGTCTCACTTACTTCCAAAGTCTTTTGAAGTAAAATAGTGGAGTGGTTACTATAATAAGCTTCTACCGCTTCGAGATTAGTAAAGCCAGAAGTCAAAGCTCCTGAAGGAAATCCTACTTTTTCCCGCTTAGCTAATTCATAGTGCTCATTAAAGCTATTGATAATCAAACCGAGTGAACTGCCATCGGCAGTACCCGTGTTGGTGGTAAAAGTAGCTTCGTAAGTTTCCCAAGCCTGATTGGTTTGGTCCACTCGATTTTTCATATCTGCAATTAATGCGCTTAAGTAGTCTCGGTATTTTTGTGCATCTGGACCATCTTTAAATAAGTTGAGCCTTTCTGTCAAGTCTCCCTCAATCCCATAAAGCAAATAGTCCAATGCTGGAAAGCCTTTATCGTATTCATCGGGTGCATCGAAGTTCCAAGAAGCAGTAGTGATATTGTTTTCCAATTGGCCAATGTTGACCGGAAAGTTGTTGAGACTATTGCGTAAAAAAACATCCATTGCCGGACCAAATTCAAACGGAGCAGCATATTGCCATTGCTCATAAGCAGCGATAAAACTATTTCTCAAATCCAATAGCTTATCTTCTGATGGATCGGAAGTAAATGCTTCCCCTTTGATACTGAGTTGGTCTATCTGATTCTTTAACTGACTATAAGCTGGAAGGATGGTCGAGGTTGCCATATTTTCAAACATAGCTTGTTGGTCAAAGCCTTGAATACAATCGTTACTAGGCTCTTCATCGACGCCACAGGCAAAGGCCAATAATAAAGTCATCAGGACAAATGGATATTTTATGATTTTCATAATAGTCTTGGGTTTTAGAATTTATCTTTGTCAGCGCTTAAACTGTAAAAGTCAGCGAGCTGGTCTTTTGCTTCCTGCAATTTGGCTACAGTTGTATTATAAAGATTCATGTCTGCAAAATCAGCGGACCCTGCAATGGTGTTAAGTAAATCACGGACTTGTGCATTGCTGATGACCTGAGTCGTATTGAATTGTAGGGCATAGATAAAACCGATGGCTTCGGAGAGCGCGTGAGCGCGGATGGCCATATCGTCAAAGTCGGTTATTCCGATATTCAAATAATGCAAGGCAGAACCTACTGCGATCAATTCCCATTCTTGGCGAGCTGTTGCAATGGCTTCATCGCGCAAACTAAGTTCATTGGCGGAGACGGCTGCTCTACCTTTTAGTAAGGCGTCCATCACTTTTTGATTGCAAGCCAAGATCGCATCACGCTTATTGGAGTAGCTGCCCCAGAAAGAAATATTATCAGTATTGTTTGGGAAATCAATAGGTACGCCAAAATAGCCAAATGCTTCATCCCAATGGTGTTCCATTTCGGTCCCTTCACCATCGGTTATTTCGGTATTATCAACCTCCATTTTATCTGGTCCCATGTAAACACTGGTTGCTTGATAATAAAGACAAGCGCCCATCAATCCTTTTTCTACAAGCTGGACATAATCGAGACCATTGCCACCGATTAAATAACTTTTGCCACCATCCGAACTTTTGATGACTCCTGAAATGCCATTGCTTCCAGGGCTAGTAGATTGGCTGGCAGCGGCCAATGCGCTTAGCAAGGCATCAAAATCTTCTTGGACATTTACTAGCGTCTTGTTTCGGAGTTGTTTGGATTCATCGTAGGTTTTAATCCAGTTGGCACCGCTTTGGTTGGCGTACATGGCTTGAAGTAGATCCGCATCAAGACTTGCGCCACTGGCAGAAGTATTCATATAAGCCTTTAACTCAGTAAGCATATCTAGCCGTTGGGTTTGACCAGAGTAGTCTACATTGATGAAATCATAGGAAGTAGGAATTTCTAATTCTATAGTTGGTTTAGGAGTTTCGTCTTCTGTACAGGATTGAAAAAAGAGGGTAGCGGTCAAAAGGCTGATGCCTAGTAATAGTTTTGAAGTTTTGACAAAATGAAACATGTATTAAAAGTTTTTTAGGTGAAGTACCTTCACAAATTTACACTGTAAATAGGCGAAGGTAGTGACATTTTTATTTTCTATCCTTATTTAGACTAAGTTTAAATAACGATGCAAATATACCCGATTCTCTTTTAAGACCTAAAATTTTAACAGAAAAATTTCAGAAAAAAAACACTTTTAATAGCAGGGGAGATTTCTATTAAGAGAATATAAATAGAATGTCATTTTCTGGTTAAAAAAATACGCTTTCCCCTTTTATTTTTTCATCTTTAGGCGTCTGCAATTCAAAACAAAACCATAATTATGGAACCCTTATTTACCAGTGATGCCGTCTTGCTAGGAATATTACTTGTCATCCTTGCTTCAGTATTTTATACTTCTAGTTTAAAAACTCCGGGATGGAAGAAATTCTATACCTACGTTCCCGCTTTATTACTCTGTTATTTTTTACCTGCCTTATTGCATTGGCCATTGGGTTGGATTGCAGCACATTGGTATGAAGGTGGCTTGGTGGATCATCTTGCCAGCTTAGGGCATACCATTCCCGATAGCAATATGTCCTTTTCCGAAATCCAACAATGGATCAAAGAGAATAAGATTCCGGATACCAAGCAATTTGAAGGGCATTCCCAATTATATTATGTGGCGTCGCGGTACTTATTGCCGGCAAGTTTGGTCTTGCTGTGTTTGAGTATAGATTTAAAAGGGATTTTTAATCTGGGCTCCAAAGCACTGATCATGTTTTTTGCGGCCACTTTTGGGATTGTTATTGGTGGACCGATTGCTTTGTTTATTATATTGAATTTTGCGCCAGGTTTGATAAATGCAGAACCTGATCAGGTATGGCGGGGTTTGTCTACCGTTGCGGGAAGTTGGATTGGGGGTGGTGCGAATCAAAATGCGATGGCGATTATTTATGAAGTAGAAGAAGCTCCCATTTTTCCAACAATGATTGTGGTCGATGTCATTGTTGCCAATATCTGGATGGGCTTCCTATTATATGGTGCCAATATTTCCGAGAAAGTAGATACTTGGCTAAATGCAGATAGTAGTGCGATTGAGGATTTGAAAAGAAGTGTAGCCGAATACCGAGAAAGCATTAGTCAAATGCCAACGGCCACTACTTTATTTATGCTTTTGGCTGTTGCTTTTGGTGCGGTGGGAATTTCTCATTGGGGCGCGGATTGGTTGACGCCATTTATGAAAGGTTATGGAGAAACCCTTTCTGCTATGCGCCTAAATTCCTTGATGTCTCATTTCTTTTGGTTGATTGTTATTTCGACGACACTAGGTTTGATCTTGTCTTTTACTCGTGCTCGAAAATTGGAGGGCGTAGGGGCTTCTACTTGGGGATCTATTTTTATCTATATCCTCGTAGCGACTATTGGAATGAAAATGAATATCGGAGAGATTTATAAAAATATCGGTTTGTTTGCGGTAGGCATTATTTGGATGCTGGTACATGTAACGGTATTGCTCTTGGTGGCGAAGTTGATCAAAGCTCCTTTCTTTTATGTAGCGGTTGGAAGTCAAGCGAATGTCGGAGGAGCTGCTTCTGCGCCGGTAGTCGCCTCGGCATTTAGTCCTTCTTTGGCTCCGGTAGGTGTTTTGATGGCCGTTTTGGGTTATGCTGTGGGGACTTATGGAGCGATCATTTGTGCAGAGATTATGCGCGCGGTGGCCGGAGGCTAAGGCCTTCCTTTTGGTAGTCGTAAAAAAGCGCAGCAGGAAATTTCCTGCTGCGCTTTTTTATAAACGTCGATTGTACTAAATACCTATTTCCCCAAAGTCATCATGATTCGCATCACAAATTTTGCAGGAATGTCATGGCATTCTGATCGGATAGCAGATACCAATTCTTGGCGACTGATTTCTCCTTTAGTCATCGCATTCTTAGCAGCAATGGCACAATCTACCTCTTTTTGGTATTCGGTATCTGATTCGCTCACATGTACATCTCCACCCTGACCATTATCGGTGCCTTTATATTTAGCACCACATTTACAAACCGAGGCGGCTAAGTTTTTATAATCTACATAATAAATGCCAAAACGTTTGGAATAGCCTTGAG
>CAYQRA010000562.1:0-4938 GCA_964419315.1 uncultured Saprospiraceae bacterium
TTGGTAATGAATGAAGCGCAGTTGGCAGAATGTTGTGAGATCATCGAAAAAACGATTCTAAACTTTGAAGTTGCCTAAAATAAAAGGCTAAGCAATACTAAAAAAGCCCTGTTTCCAATGGAAGCAGGGCTTTTTTCTTTCCTAAGTGATTACTCAGGCTTTAGATAATTCTAATGTGATTTCTAGATTCTAAAGCCAACTTTTTTGTATTCGTCACGTCATCTATCTTCATACCTACAAAGGCATTTTCTTTCGCAGACATCTTCCAAAGTTGAATTCTTAGTGTTTTGCTTTCCCCATATTTGGTCAATATGGTGCATTCAAAAGAGCTTTGACTGCGATTTTCAAGGTTACTAATCTGTTGCTGCCAAGTTGCGACAAAATCACTTTCTTGGATTCTTAGTAAACTAGCATTCGGAAAAGGTTCTCTTAAGATAAAAGCTTCACATTGCCACAGGTTTAAAAAGGCATCGTTCCAAGAATTCAATTCTTGGTTTTGACCGTTATAAATGGCAAAAGCACTCGGAGAATGCTGGAAAAATGTAGAATAATGAGGTTTTGCTTGTTTTTTGGGGTCTCTCGATTGGTGATCTAAAGGGAGTGAATTGGTTAAAGCTTCTTTGAGCATGGGTCTTGGTTTACAAAGTTGAACAATTTGGAAAGTACTCAAGTGGTTAAAACCTTGCCAAGCTTCGGTTCTATTGATTTACCTTCCTTTTAGTAGTTGAATTCTTGTTAATTGGGCTTTGCTAATCAGGTTCTTAAGGCTGCATTGAAAGATCAAATAGCTTTTATAAAGCAGCTTCCTTATATAGAATAAAGACTTATAATAGATAAAACGCAATCTTGTATTTAAGGTTACGTTCCAAGAAATAATTAATGGCAAAAGGGATAGCCTAAAACCAGTTTTCTTCCTATTTATGGGCAAATCTCCAATAGATTTCCCAAGAAAAAATAAAAGGAAAAAGTTAATGTTCAAAGCTTCTCTTTTCCTCTTTCTCCTCCGAAAATCGATTATTTTCAAGAAATTAGCTCAATCCCATAAATAGATGATTATTCCTGAAACTACAGTCTTTTAAAGCCGTTTCACCAAAGAATCGTAGGCATATAATCAATAATATCATTAGCTGCGCGGTATATGTTAATTTTTTTATAATTTCGTTGCAATAACACAATCAATAAAGCAGTTTGATTGCTTTATCTTTATGAAGTCTTTTTAATATAGATAGATGATTTTCTTGCAAGCCATTGATCTCCAACACTTCAGCTAATTATTTTCACCGTAGCTGTGGCTACGAAAAAATAATGGAGCTTCGTTTTGAAAATCAAGCACTTACAATAATTCTCAACCTCCATTTTAAAATGACTTCGATAAAATAATTCCGATGCCCTAATCAGGCTACCAAGTACTCGCTATTTTTTAATAGTTTTTGGTGATAGAACTACTCCTTTGCAGTCTTAGCTGCAAATTGCATCAGGATTATTTTTTTGATTGATATTGTTTTGAAATGGATGGAGGAGATAGATGAATAATTCGAACACCAATTCTAATAATCTTTATGCAATTAAAAAAAAGAATCTTCCTTTGGACCTTACTCCTTGCCTGGAGTAATTTTTCCTTTGCCCAACAAACGACGGTTTATACCGAGGCCCATCAGGCTTACAAACTCGGTATGGAGTATTACAGCCAAAGTATTTTTGGCTTGGCGCAAAATGAATTTAAAAAGGCTTTCGAATTGCTTTTACCGGTCAACCAGCCCGAATCGGAATTATTGAGAACCAAAGCAGAACTGCATTTTGCCAAATGTGCGGTCCGACTCGATCATCCTGATGGTGAAAAGCTGATCCTTGATTTTGCAAGAGCACACGATCCAGAGCCAATCGCTACCTCTGCGGTTATGGAAATGGCCAATTATTATTTCAATGACCAAAAATGGGACAAAGCCATTCAGCTGTATAAACAGGTGGACAATAGTGGAATGAGTAAAGATCAAAGACTCGAAACTAAGTTCAAACTGGGTTATGCGTATTTCGTTCGAAAAAAATTCAAAGAAGCGCGTCCCTATTTTCAATCCATCAAAGATATTCCGGGTACCTATACAACCCCTGCCAATTATTATTATGGGATGACCAGTTTTTTCGAAGGGAAGTATACGGAAGCTATTTCTAGTTTTAAGAAAGTTGAAAATACTAAAAAGTATCGCCCACATGTCCCCTACTACATCACGCAAATTTATTTTGCCCAAGGCAAATACGATGAAGTCATTGATTATGGGATTGCCAAAACAAAAGATAAAAGTCTTAAGAAAAGAGCGGAAATCAATCAACTAGTTGGACAAGCTTTTTTTGAGCAAAAGGATTATGAATCCGCACTGCCTTATTTGGAGTATGCGGCTAGCAAATCCAATCAAATGCGTAAAGAAGATTTTTACCTACTTGGCTATGTACAGCACCAAGCCAAATTGTATGGAAAAGCAGTCAAAAATCTAGAGCAACTGAATAAGGAGAATAGCAAGATGGGACAAAACGCCATGTATATGCTTGGCGATGCCCAGATCCAATTGGGAGACAAAGCCAAAGCACGAAATGCTTTTCGCGCCGCTAGCAAAATGAATTTTGATGCCAAGACTCAAGAAGAATCTTTATACAATTTTGGAAAGCTATCTTATGAATTAGATTTTGGTAGAGATGCGATTAGTGCGCTTCAGCAAATCCCAGCTACCTCCGCTTACTACCTGGAAGCCCAAACCATGATGGGGAATATTTTCCTCAATACCAGAGATTACGAAAAAGCAATTGAAACGCTCGATAAGATTCCAAATAAAACACCAAAGCTAAAAGAAACCGCTCAAAAGGTGGCCTATTTCAGGGCTTTGCAATTGATCAAAGAGGAAGATTATATCCAAGCAAAATCTGTACTCAAAAAGTCTCTAGCTTCTCCCGTCGACAATCGCACCAAGGCATTGTCAATCTATTGGTTAGGCGAAATTGCCCATTTGGAAAAAGACTATCCGGCTAGTGTTCGAGAATTTAATAAATTCCTTAACCTTGCTAAGACCATCAATAATTTGCCAGATGAGGCAAGTGCCCACACCGCTAATTATACGCAAGGCTATAACTACCTCAAGCAAAAAGATTATAATGCTGCCTTGGGCTATTTTCAAGCTTCGATTTCCGGCATCAAACGCAATGAGGCCTTTATCGACAATACCTATGTCACCCAGCAAGTTTTGGGAGATGCGACGCTCCGAGCTGGGGATTGCCTTTTCAAAAGAAATAAATACGATGAAGCAATCCGCTTCTACGATGATGCCGTTTCTAATAAATATGCAGGCTTTATTTATGCCCTTTATCAGAAAGCCATCATTGAAGGCTTACGAGGAAATACCACCAATAAAATTTTAGCATTAGATAATATTGTCGATGACTATCCAAAGTCTGAATACGCTGATAATGCACTTCTTCAATTAGGGATTACTTATCAGGAAATTGGAAAATACGACCAAGCAACGGTTCCTTTAAAAAAGCTCATTACCAATTATAGAAATTCGGAATTGACCAATCAGGCTTTACTAAAGTTAGGTTTGATTACCTACAACCAAGGAAGTCTGCAAACGGCTATCAATTATTACAAGCAAGTTTTCTCCCACAATCCAACCGCCATCGAAGCGCAAGCCGCCTTGACCGCACTGGAAGAAATCTATGTAGATGACCTCGGTAAACCGGATGAGTATTTTTCATTCTTAGAAACCGTGCCTGGCTATGATGTAAAAGATGATGAAAAAGAAGCCATCAACTTTAAAGCAGCAGAATCGCAATATGAAAATGGCAATTATGCCAAGGCCATTACCGCTTATACTGCTTACCTCCGCAAATACCCAAGAGGTAGAAATGTATTGGTAGCTTATTATCACCGAGGAGAATCTCACGGAGTACAAAAACAGTATGGAGAAGCATTAAAAGATTTTGAGTATGTGATTAGTAAGGGCCCTAGCCGCTATTATACCAAGGCATTGCCCAAAGCTGCTTTAATCGCTTATAATTTCGAAAAAGATTTTGAAAAATCGTATCAGTATTATACCAAACTTGAAGAAATTGCGGAAGATGATGATACTCGCTTTGAAGCTCAATTAGGCGCATTAAGGTCTGCCTATCGTTCGAATAAAAATCAAGCGGTCTTAAGTTTGGCGGATAAAGTGGCTACGAATCCAAACAGTACCAATGAGCAAAAAGCAGCGGCGCGATTCTACCAAGGTAAAGTGGCTTTTGATCAAAATAGTTATGAAGCTGCCCGAACGGCTTTTAACGAAGTTGTTAACCTTAGCGATAATGAACAAACTGCGGAAGCGCGATATCTCATTGCTTATATTTTTTATAGTCAACGCGACTTAAACACCGCCCAGCAGCTTTGTTTAAATGCCAATAGAGAAAGTTCTAATTATCCATATTGGGTCGCCAAAAGTGTGATTCTCCTAGCTGATATTTTGGCAGAAAAAGGAGACTTGTTCAATGCACAAGCCGCTCTGGAAAGTTTGATTGAAAACTATGATGAAGATCAAGAATTGGTTAAAATCGCTAAAGCTAAGTTGGCTAAAATAAAAGAACAATCTGCGGCAGATAGTAGAATTGCACCAGATGTACGAGACGATGTTTTAGACATGGAAGAAGAACAATAATTAGATCTTTTATCAATTCTCATTCCTTCGTTATTGATTTTGTTTAGCAAAAAAATCTTCTTTGACGAATTCGTGGATAGTAAAAAGTCAAAGATTAAATAAATAAGTATGAACGGTATCACAAAATATATTTTTCTATTCTTCGCTCTTATTTTTTCAGGAAACCTTCTTTTCGCGCAACCCGGAGATTTGCCATCGGAAGAAGTAGAAGTCATCAAAGATTTTGAAGCCAGTCTGGAAGAGTCCGAAAAACTCGTCATTG
>CAYQRA010000563.1:0-4937 GCA_964419315.1 uncultured Saprospiraceae bacterium
ATCTTCTTGGTAAGACTCTGGTCGAGGTTGATTTTCAGCATCGAAGTAACGGTTTCCGATTTTATCCTGCTCCAAAAAAACAACCCGATCATTCACCAAACCGTTTTTGGATGTTGTTTTACCTTTCATCCAAAAGGCATACTCCTTTTCCAAAAATTGATAATGCTTTAGGAGTACTTCTTCTCCATCAATTTGCGACAATAGATCAATCATCAAAGCATAAAAAGGAGGTTGCGATCGAGAACACAAATAACTTCGGTTTCCATTTGGGATAAAACCATACTTATTAATCAGAAAAGAAAAATTTTGAATCGTGGATCGGATAAGCGACACTCGCCCACTCGCTTTCAATCCCAAGAAAGTAAAAAAACTATCCCAATAGTAAAACTCTCGAAAACGACCACCGGGCAAAATATAAGGCTCGGGTACACCGATCAAACTCCCTTTGTTTTCTGTTTGTTGTACGGTGAGCATCGGCCACAAAGAATCAATATGCTGGAGGATATCAAGTCTAGCTTCATTTTTCATAGGATGAGAAACAGGACTTTCAAAATATTTTTCTACGAATTTTTTTAAGGAATGGGGGCTTTTAGGTACTTGATCAAAAGCAGTTCGAATCACTTCCAATTCTACTTTGGGAACACAATCCACAAAATACTTTTGGTCTGCAAACACCTGCGTTTCTTGTATTACTTGAAAAATGGGGTATATTTCTTTAATCCAACTCAAATTAGCCTATGTTAAATCAATATCAATAAAAACCAATGATAAGACAAATCTGGGAATTGAAATAGTGTTTTGTTTTTAAATTCTAGAAAATAGTAGAATTAGAGTCTACAAGCGTCATTTAGCAGTCCCAATTCCATCTTACTTGAATGTTTAATATTCCTTTCTTCCTAAAAAACCTTCTTGGCACAAAAAGTGCACCCCTTAAACACTAACACATTATTACTTTAAATATACTTTTTACTACACCAGTCAAACCCATAAAACTTTTATCATGAAGAAGAATTTACTTAATTTTTTACTCCTGCTCACTTTCCCAATTTTGAGCTTTGCACAAAATGGAGGCACTGCAATAAATAATACCTCAGGATACATAAGTGTTGCAGATAATGATGGCGGCGAACTAGATAAACACGACCAGCATACCATCGAAATGTGGATCAAGGCAGAAACCGTAATGGAGGATCAAAAATTATTCAATAAGATCGCGGATGATTTTACAAGTGGTTATATCCTTGGAATAAGAAATAGCAGCCTAGTCTATGAAACGTTTAATGAAAATGGAACAAAATCAGAATTGGTTGCGGGCGAGCTAAAGGCAAATCGATGGATTCACATTGCCGCTACCTACAAAATAGATGGTCTAATGCAATTGTATATCAATGGAGAATTAGTTGGCGAAAAAGCGGTAAATAATGGTGATAATTCTTTCCTCGAAGATGTTCCCTTGATTATAGGGACGGCGGGTTGGGACCTAGGTGTTTTAACCTTTAGAGGAGAAATAGAGGAAGTCCGTTTTTGGAATACTGCACTTACCTCCACTACCCTAAAAGATTGGATGCACCGCGTAGTTTCTGACCAGCATCCGGCCCAAGAAAATTTAAATTTATACCATAAATATGATAACAGTTCAGGGACGACCATTACTGATCATTCTCCCAACGGCAATAATCCCGGTATGATGTTTTCGTCTATCGACTGGGTGCCGAGTAGTACGCCTTTCAAAGCCAATCAATATTTTGCGAGTACTGGTCCAGCCATTGGTGGTGTCTATCCGGGCAATGAAAACTACACCTTGGAAGACCTAACCATAATTGGAATTGACATGGCCGACAATCAATCTACGGTTTTTGAAAGCAATACCGCCAATACTCCTATATGTGGTCATACTGTTCCTGCGGAGATAGATGCCGTTAGTTGTTTATTTTGGGCAATGGTTCATCAAGGAAACCCTACCCTGTCTTTTGATTTTGATCTTTCCAGTTATGTCTTGGTAGATGTTAAGCGAGTATTTCTTCTGGAATCTACAGACGTCGCAGATTTCACCAATGGCAAAATCATCGAAGGAATTTGGAGTGGCAATAATTTTGAAGTCTCTTCTCATGTAGTCAGCAATTCTGGAGAGAATGTATTCTATGCTCTTGGTTTTGAATACCTCACCGCTAGCACCAAAGATCGACTCGATCATTCGACAACCTTTACCCTAAGTCCAAATCCTAGTGACGGACCAATACAATTAAATATTGAGTCAAGCGATTTGACAGATTTTCAGTTGCAGGTAATGGATTATTCTGGTAAAATTATTTTAGAAAAAAACCTTGCCGACAGCCCTGCGAGTTTTAGCGAATCCTTTGATTGGAGTCATTTCCCAAAGGGGATGTATTTGATTCGATTGAGTTCTGCAAAAGGAATTAGGACGCAAAAATTAGTTTTGCGTTAGCGAGATAGAAAATACTATTTACTAAAAAGATGGCTTGAAGAAATAAATTCCTTCAAGCCATTTTTATATAAATATTAAAACGAGTAAGTCTCCTTTTTTAGGTCTAATTAGCGGTACTCAATGCTCTAATTTCAGTAAAGTTATCTTTAAGCCTTCTCAAGACCACCACTACCAAAAGTACAAATACAATAATGCCCAAGGAGTTGTGATAAATGGATTCATTGATATCCAAATGCAAGAGGTGCATGATAGATCTCGTCATTCCACAACCATAGCATTCGGTATCAAATAATTGTACACTCAGGCATACCGATTCTCCCGTATCAAAATAATCGGCGGGTAAGAGCATCAATACGATTGGTGCGATAATTAGAATACTCGTTTCTAGTAGTAATCTGCTAAAGCGTAGGGTCATAATTACTGCCGTCCTTTGGTTTTAAATCTCCGATAGCAATTTGGATCAAATCAATGAGCGCCCAAATACCGCAGCCTCCTAAGGTCAATAATTGGATGACTCCAATTCCGGTATACCCCAAATAAAATCGGTGTATTCCTAAGCTACCAACGAGAATAACAAGGATCAAAGCCACTATTTGACTTTTAGAACCATCCGCATCTTGCTTATTGGCCTTTTTGATTCTTTTTTGAGCTGCTTTCAGTACTAAAACCTCTTTAATACTCAATTTTTTTCCAGTTGCTTTTCTAATTTTTCGAGGAGTTAGATCTAAAAAATCGTCAACGCTTGTGGCAGAATAAGCATTCTCATCTGATTGCAATTGTTTTTCGACTTCTTGTTTTTGAAGTACGCTAGTTGTGTTGACTACGGCAAAGAGGTTGGCCGTACACAAGAGTAAAAATGTGATTAAAAGGTTTGATTTTTTCATTCTAGTTTTTCTAAGTTTAAATGCCTACTCTAACGACTTTTCGGCGTACGTCCCCTACTTTTTTTCGGAGGTTCGGGTAAATTCCATTTTGTTTCGAGTTAGTTGGATTCACTGGCTCTAGATTTAAGAATATCATCGACACCAGAATAAGCAACGATTAGTCCCACAAATCCTAAAATCCCAGTGGTAATGCTTTTACCCAGAATTCCATAAGCGAGCAATAATAATCTATTCATGGTGACTCCTTCTCCATTTTCATACCCCGTCATGGTGATGTAAAAATAGTAGGCTATTCCGAAAATCAACAAACTAAATCCAATTTGTTTTAATCCTGATAGTAAGGTAGGTTCCTCTTCGGGTTCCACGGCGGCATTTGTTTCGTTTTCCATTTTGATTTTTTTTGTGAATTATATTTTTCTGATTACAAATAACTTCTTTATTCTAACCTATAAATTCACCATCTAAAAGTAGTTTTAAATGAATTAAGATGCAGGTTGATTCAATAGGTTTAAGCTTTTCTTAAGAGAGAAAAGCTAGTTTCTAATTGATTTTAAGATTTTTTTGTGGAAATATTAAGGAAACAAATTGCGCAAAGCCAAACATACTACTTTAAACTAGAAAAGTCAAATCCTAAAGAGTCTTCTCCATCTTCTCTTGCAAAACACTAATAATTGTCGTTTCCCATCCTATTTCAAAAAGAAAATAGCTTAACTTGTTATTCTAATTTTCTAAGTACCGCCAAGTCGCATGAAAAAATTAATCACTTCCCTACCCTTACTTCTTTTCCTTTGGATCGCGAATGCTCAACAAACCGTCGGTTTATTCACCAATGATTCTTTGGCTCAAAATGGCTATACCTTATTTGCCCCCAATCAATTTACTTATTTAATCGATAATTGTGGTTTTGAAGTCAATCGCTGGCGAAGTGTCAACCGTCCGGGATTATCAGCCTACCTACTGCCGGATGGAAGCCTCTTGAGAACTGGTGGAATCATCGGTGATTTTATGGGCGCAGGGGCAGGTGGTCGGATTGAAATTCAATCTTGGGAAGGGAATTTGGAGTGGTCCTATGATTTCTCTACGACTCAAGCACAACAGCACCACGATATCCAACCTTTACCGAATGGGAACATTTTACTTTTGGCTTGGGAAAAAATTCCTGCGCAAGAAGCGATCGACGCAGGAAGAGCTCCAGCGACCAGCAATAAAGATATTTGGCCCGATAAAATTGTAGAGATCAAACCCAGTGGGACAGATTCCGCAGAAATTATCTGGGAGTGGCGCGCTTGGGATCATCTGATTCAGGACCTGGATAGCACCAAAGAAAACTATGGAATAGTCGCCGATCATCCTGAATTGATTAACGTCAATTTTGCCGCAATGGCTGGACAAGATATTCCTGGAGTGACAGGTATTGACTGGCTACACTCCAATGGTTTATCGTATAATGAAGACCGAGATGAAATTGTATTGAGTGTTCGGAATTTTAGTGAAATTTGGATCATTGACCACAGTACCACTACTGCAGAAGCAGCAGGACATACTGGCGGCAAAAGTGGTAAAGGTGGAGATTTGTTATACCGTTGGGGAAATCCGCAAAGCTACCA
>CAYQRA010000564.1:0-4935 GCA_964419315.1 uncultured Saprospiraceae bacterium
GTAATCATAGTTATTGATTTCTAAAAGCAGTAGAAATAATGTGTTTTCTTTTTTCAAAATGAGTCGTTAGCCAAGCCAGTATTCTTTCCTGAAAGACGAAACCCAAAATACCGAGCAGCCCAAAAGCGGCCATTCCAATTACTGGATAACCAAAGGTTTCAAAAGGTAGGGCAATGAGTATTGGAATGACGATGAGCGGTAGCATGATGAGGTAGTGCGAAGCACCAAATCCTTCAAAATTGAAAACATTGCCTTTGCTGGCATCGATTTTCATAGAATTATAATTGGCCAAATACATGTACAAAAAGATGCCTATCCCAATATTGAAAAACATGGACATGCTGCTGATCAAAAACCAATATTCTAAGAAAAAACTAAAAGGCAACATGAGGAGATAAGAAATAAATACACTCAAAGCCAAGAGATAAAACTTGGATTTGAAAAGATCGTTGGCCGTAAGGTTGCGGGTAAGAATATAATCGAAATGGCTACTGTGCCACGATAATAATAGTTGAGCATGATTAAAGGCAAACATCCCCGTCAGTAAAATACCAAACATGATTTTATAGGATAAACCATGACCGCCTCCTATCATTAGAAAAGGAAAAAATAAAAAGAAAATACTGAGGTATAAAAAAGTCCGAGAGCGACCATTCCTCCAAATCATTTTCATCTCCAAGTTCATCAATTCTCCAATCTTTCCAAAACGACTAAACAAATTGAGTTCAGAACTACGCACTAGCTTTTGTGCCTCTGATCGACTAAAACTATCGAGGTAAATATGAGTTTTGAAAAAACGATAAATAAAGAAATAAACACCCATCAACAAGCCAAGCGGAATCAAGGCCCAGTACACTTGGCTACATAAAAAATTTATCCCCGCTTCGCTCATTCCCGATAATCCGATATAACCAAGATTGTCGAGATAAAAAAGACCACCAAGCAAAAAGATGATTAAAAAGATAAACAGGGGCTTGATGTCAAAGGCTTTTTTGAGGTAAAAACTCAAAAAATTGGATAAGAGAATCATAGAGATAATCGCCAAGAACCAAGAGATACTCGCTCCCAAAGTATAATTGCTCAAGATAACTTTGAAGAAAAAAGGAAGAAAGAGCAAGAGGCCGAGTAAATTAAAAAAAGTAGGAACAGACTTGAGTAATAAAAAATGGATCAGCTTATTTTTTTTGATGGGTAAGGGTAAATAAGGTTGGATCGTAATGATTGGAAATTGCTGAATAAAAAAGCGAGTCAGCAAATCAAAAATGAAATAGTAGAGGAGGAGACCATTAAATTTTACAATCGGATCAGCACTGGGAAATACTTTTTCCAAAATCTCATCCATGTATATACCTACGACCAAAAAATTGAGTAAAAAATAAATAGCCAATAGGCCAATGAGCACTTTTTGTACGAGACTAGTGGATAGATAGGGGGAACGGAGTTTTTGTTTCCATTCATTGATGAAAAGCTTTATAAACATTGGTTCTTCGTTTGTATTTTTGATAGATTGAAATAAAACAACTGCAAGTAATTACTTTTATTTTATGAGCACGAACTTATTCATTCTAGGAATATAATCCAAGGATAAAACTATTTTTGCTCAAAAGAGGCTTAATTAGATCAGTAAGGAATTTAACTAGACGGAAGCTCCCCTTTACTGGATTGACCCCAAAAAAAGTCCTAAAGAATTTCTTTTATCTTTAGCCTATCATTTTTCTCAAACGCTGTTTTAAAACGAGTTGGCTAAGCAAAGTTCGCACACCGTAAAATCACCACTATGGCTCAACAAAAAAATTATACCCTAATCGGCGCCGGCATCATGTCGGCCACCTTAGCGGTCTTACTCAAGGAATTGGAGCCTCATGCGACGATCACGATCTACGAAAGACTCCATAAGGTAGGAGCAGAAAGCTCCGATGCTTGGAACAATGCCGGAACAGGCCATTCTGCCTTTTGCGAACTCAATTATACCCCACAAAGAGAAGACGGCTCCGTCGATATTTCAAAAGCTTTAAAAATCAGTCAGTCCTTTGAAGTCTCTAAACAATTATGGGCGTATTTATTGAAAAATAAATACCTACAGACCGATAGTCCTTTTATCAATGACATCGATCACCTGAGTTTTGTCTGGGGAGAAAAGAATAAGCAATTTTTGCGAAAGCGCTACGAAGCAATGGTAAAGTACGGGATATTTGCGGATATGAAATATGCCGAATCGCATAAAGAAATCGCCGATTGGATTCCTTTGATGATGACTGGACGAGATAAGCTAGAAGAGATCGCGGCGACTCGTATGGCGATTGGTACGGATGTCAATTTTGGTGCCATCACTCGAGGAATGATTGCCCATCTAGAAACTTGTGATGGGATTAATGTCCACTTGGGACATCAGGTAGAAGACATTACTTTCAAAGAAAATGGCCTTTGGGAAATTGAGATCGAAGACTTGGAAACGGGAGAAGAAAAAACCATCGAAAGCAATTTTGTTTTTATTGGTGCCGGAGGTGGGGCACTCAAATTATTGGAAAAATCAGATATCCCAGAAGGAAGAGGCTATGGTGGTTTTCCCGTAAGTGGACAATTTTTGAGGTGTACGAATCCGGAGGTCGTGGTTCGGCATGAAGCCAAAGTCTATGGCAAAGCAGCTCAAGGCTCGCCGCCCATGTCGGTTCCGCATTTGGATACGCGGATGCTAGATGGAGAACGTTCTTTGCTCTTCGGTCCCTATGCTGGTTTTTCGACTAAGTTTTTAAAAAATGGTTCTTACTTTGATTTGCCCTTATCTATTGAAGTTCATAATATCTGGCCCATGCTTTCCGCAGGAGTTCACAATATTTCATTGACCAAATATTTGATTGAACAGGTTTTCCAATCGCCAGAAGATCGCTTTGCTGCTTTGCAGGCTTATTATCCAGAGGCGCGGATGGAAGACTGGGATTTGATCACTGCCGGACAGCGCGTACAGATCATCAAAAAAGATGAAGACGAAGGGGGTGTCTTAAAATTTGGAACCGAAATCGTAGCGAGTGCGGACAAGACTTTGGCGGCCTTGCTAGGGGCTTCGCCCGGAGCATCTACAGCAGTTTCTATTATGCTCGATGTCTTGGATACTTGCTTTCCAGAACAAATGAAATCGAAAACTTGGCAAGACAAACTCGTAGAGATGATTCCATCTTATGGCCAATCTTTAATAGAAGATGCTGCCCTTTGCCAAAAAATACGAAATTACACCACTCGGATTTTAAAACTAGAAGACCAATAATGTCAACAGGTAAACCTGGAAGTATCAACAAATTTGTTTTCTATCCACCACTCCTCCTTTTGCTAGGAACGGTGATCCTTAGTCAGGTCAATAATGATTTTTTTGTAAAAAGCATCAGCGCTGCCAATGCCTGGGTATTACAAAATTTTGGCTGGCTGTTTAGTTGGAGTAGTTTTCTATTTTTAGTCTTGCTAGGCGCAACTTATTTTTCGCCATTGGCCAAAATAAAAATAGGCGGGAAAGAGGCGATCCCCATGTTGGATAAATGGAGATGGTTTGCGATCAGTATTTGTACCACCATTGCTACCGGAATTCTTTTCTGGGGCTGTGCCGAACCTCTGTACCATTATGCCAGCCCACCCAAAGGATTAGCCATTGCGGGAGCATCTGATGCTGCACTGGGTTTTTCGATGTCGACCATGTACATGCACTGGTCTTTTACGCCTTATGGAATCTATTGTGTCACCGGTTTGGTATTTGCCCTGTCTTATTATAATCTAAAACAACCGTTTCGGATCGGTGCGCTGCTCTATCCTTTGCAGCAAAAAGACAATAGGAAAGTCCAAAATAATATCTTGGATATCATTTGTCTCTATGCCTTAGTACTCGGAATGTCTGCTTCCCTCGGAGCAGGTATCCTTTCGATGATTGGCGGACTCGAACAGCTCTTTGGTTTTACCAAAAGTAACTTCCTGATCGGGATCACTGGTGCTCTGATTATTCTTAGCTTTATTCTTTCGGCCATTACTGGTTTGCAAAAGGGAATCAAATACTTATCGACTATAAATATTGCTTCCTTTATCGGTATTGCCGCCTATCTTTTGATATTAGGTTTTCCTCAAGAAATATTGAGTTTAGGTGGTTTGGGAATGAGTGATTATCTACTTAATTTCTTTTCGAGAAGTACCAATTTGGGTAGTCAGTTGGATAGCAGTTGGTTGAATGATTGGAGTATTTTTTATTGGGCCAATTGGTTTGCATGGGCGCCGATTTCTTCCCTGTTTTTGGGTCGAATTTCCAAAGGCTATACCGTCAGGGATTACATCCATTTCAACCTGATTATTCCTTCCATTTTTGCGATTGTATGGATGACTATCTTTAGTGGAACGACTTTATACTTCAATGATGTACTAGACAATTCTTTGTATACACTAATGACTACCAATGGGGAAGAATCTGTGATGTATGCCGTGTTGGGGAAAATGCCATTGGGAAAGGCTTTGAGTGCTTTTACCTTATGTATTATTTTTCTGTCCTATGTTACTGCTGCGGATTCCAATATTTCTGCCATGAGCGCCATCTCTATAAATGACAAGGGGAATGAAGATGGGAGTGGAGAGGCACCAACGTCTATAAAGATCATTTGGGGCTTGGTGATTGGGGGCTTGACCTACATTATGTTATCCACTCAAGGAATAAACGGCATTAGGATACTTTCTGTATTAGGCGGATTTCCGGCTCTTTTTATCATCATTCTAGCGGCCTTTTCTTTGTTGAGGATTTTGGTAAATAGGGATATACTAACAAATAGAAAAAAGGAAGAAATTACTTAGGTACAAATATTTTGATTTTATCAATAAAACAGATTTCTTTGCACTTCACCTAAAACGACCTAAACGGTTTTTAATATGGAAAAGAAGATACTCTCAAAAGAAGCCTTGGATTATCATGCA
>CAYQRA010000565.1:0-4928 GCA_964419315.1 uncultured Saprospiraceae bacterium
CAGTGATGACGGGAGGTGGAGGTAGGGAGTTATCTGCTAAAACATTTACAGTAGTCGTAGCGGTACAAGTCATTCCATTGAGGGTTTGACTGACGGTGAGTTCATAAGTTCCAATGCCACATACTTGCGGGGTGGGACTATTGCCTCCCGAAATAATGGAACCACCAACGCTTGTCCATTGATAAGTAACATCAGGTCCTGAGCTAGATAAGGTCGCATCCAAAAATTGACAATCATTGGGATTATTACAATCGATCAAAGCAGGTGTATTAATGATGGCTTCTACATCAAGCAGGTAGATCGTTACTTCATCGCTTGCTTGGCAAATTTCTGTAAAGAAAATATCGTCGATGGCAAAGTCATTGCCACTCGGTTGGGTGTTGAGATTGATGATACAAATCTCTGCGGTGGTAGTTCCCCCAGAATTCCAAAGTGCGTTAAAAGGAATCCAATTGCAAGTGGTTGAACTAGCGTTAGCGACATTGCCAATTGGAACGCCATTGATAGAAAATTGTAATTGAGCAGGCGAAGATGGGTGGACAGAGGCCAACCAAGCAGAAAAATTATAAGCCGTATTTGGGGTGACCGGAACGTTTTGACACCAGACACTTTGTAAGGCAGCAGAGCCATTGATCACCATCATATCACCACCACCAGTATGGTCAGGGCAAGGGGCGAAATTGGGATGGACAAAATTAGGATTGCTAACTATCGAAAAAGTACCTTCCGGCCAAAGTTCCATTTGATCACCGGGGATATCTACTTGATAGGCATAGTCGGTTGAAAAACTAGAATTCCCAGCTGAGAAATCTCCATTGACGACAAGGTTAGGACCTTGGGCGGCATCTTCATAAACGGTGAGGGTGTAAGTCGTCGTAGAAAAAATAGTAGCCGTGGGGTTTAAACTAAAAGGATCACTTAAGCCTATGGCGGGAGACCATTCCTGACTGATTACATTGCCCGTAAAACTGCCTTGAAGGTTTACATTTGCACCCGCCATACAGACGGTTTGATCGGGGCCAGCATCAGCGGTGGCAGTACATACAGACTGATTAGAAGGAGGAAAAGAAATGGATGTCCCAATCAGGCCAATAGATAGCAATAACAGTAGGTATCGTCCGGGAGACATAAGTTGTGTTTGTAAGTTTCGTTTTTATAAGACCGTATTTAAAGACGTTCTGATTATAACAAGATACGAATAAAAAATCAAGATATTTGTCGTGAATAGATGGGAGTAATACAATTACATTTTAAATCCTTTTTTCAAACAGCTTCTAAGAGTATATTTAACGCACAAGCGAATATTAATTCACCCAGCATTTCAAATGCTATTTTTACGGTAAAAAAATGAAAGAAATCACCTTTGATAATCCGCATCGCCAAAAGCATTTTGCTTTTTTTAACCAGATGAACCATCCCCATTTTAGCATCGTAGCGAATGTGGATATCACGTCCTTGATGACTTACCTCAAAAAAGAAAAGATTTCTTTTACCGCTGCTGTACTTTACCTGGTCAGTAAAACGGCGAATGCCATTCCTGAATTTCGCTGGCGCATCCGAGGAGAACAGGTGATAGAACATGGGTGCGTGCATCCTTCCCTCACGGTCACCACCAAAGTTTCGGAGACCTTTAGTTTTTGCTATGTTGACTACCATCCTCTGTTTAGTGATTTTCACCAAGCCTTTATTGCGGCCAAAGCAGCAATGGAAGAATCTCCGTCCTTTGAAGATCCGCCAGAGCGCGATGATTTTTTATTTCTGTCTTCGATTCCTTGGGTAAGCTTTACGGGGTTCCAACATGCGATGTCTTACCATCCGGCCGATAGTATTCCACGGATGGTTTGGGGGAAATATTTTGAGGAACAGGGACAATGGAAAATGCCGCTGTCGGTGCAAGTGCACCACGCTTTGATGGACGGGCGGCAGGTGGGGAAATATTTTGAGTTGATTCAGAAATTGATGGATGAATTTCGAGGTTAACACTTAAAAGGTAATGTGCGGAGTCCCCTAATAACGCTATTCCCTATTCCTTTTTTGATTGGATTTTTAGGGGGATCAGAAAAAAGCCAATCCTCCTTACCACTTCATATATTCTTTCAAATCTTGATCTTTTTTTAATTTTTCGCAATCTATACGGATCAGTTGCGGTCCTCCAACTCCGGAGTAGCACTCTTGGGTGAGGGTATCAATGCTGTAAAGTTTGGTGGTCGACAATCCAGCTGCATATATTTTGGATTTACTATAGATTCTATACTTATTAATGTAATTTCCTTCTTGGAGGAGTACGAAGGTTTCTTTATCAATACTATACTTTTTTAAAATTTCTCCCCTGTGAGATAGGCTTTGTACAGCATAATTTTGGACGGAGCAGCCAAGGAAAAATAAAAATGAAAAAGCGAATAGTAGTTGGATTAATTTCATTTGGATGGAATTTAAAATTCGTAGATGGTCTATTGATTGATACTTTAATGTTGACTTGTTCGACGTAATCTTTGTTTTTTGATCGAGTCAAAGATCATTAAATTTCTGCAGTAAAAAGCCCTAAAAAAACAAAAAATTCCAATCAAATGACTTGCGTTTTTTTAGTACCTCAATAAGGACACTTGCCGTTAAAGTCTGCACGTCTTACCCCCCTTTTCCAGTCAATGATTTTTGGGTGAAAAATCGGAAATCAGTCAAAAAAAAATCCCGAACTTTCGAAAAGAAAATTCGGGATAATTCCTATTGGTGAGTCAGCGATTCTAACTCAATAAATGCAATACTTTATCCATTGCATCCCCAAAGAACGCCAAAGACATAATCATCCATGGCCTCATCAAACTCATCTCCACAATTTGGATCACTTCCACCTCCTGATGCACTGTAATTTAGGCTACACTCATCATGCTCGAAGCAATCAAGTGTCCATGCAGAAGGAATCCACCATCTGCCACAATTAGCACCACACCTTCCCATACAACCGTAAGTACCACCTCCGTTATAACCAGCTACTCTGGTTGCGCTAATCACTTGATTGAATTGATTGGTGTACTGCAAGAAATAGCTACTATTTCTGTTGATACAAGTGATGCCATCATTCCCTGTGCTTCTATTGCTACTGATCTCAATTGACCTCATCGCTTTTTGGCCATAGATAAAGTTAGTTGGTGCAACTGCCCAATAATCGGCGATTCTAAACAGGACGTTTTCCATCATACTGATTTCAAAATTTTCTGTAGTATTTTCGTTACTGGTCACAAGTGCGTAGCTAAATTTATCTGCAAAGGTTGCAAGCACGTCTTTTTGCTTTTGTGTCAATACAGCATCGTGGCCATCATAATGGATGGATGTCGGTTGTAAATGAACTTGAGCTTCGAGCGTATGCTCATCGATCTTTAGGTTTACATTGATCTCTTCTGCTGTTTCTGTAATTTCATAGCCTAAACTATGCCCATCAATAATAGTCTCTCCCTTAATATGATCCAATTGATAAGTCTGTATACCTATTGTTGAATCATTTAAACTTACCTCTTCGGTAGTTTGCTCTTGCTTACAAGATACCATTACCAAGAGCAAGGCAAATAATGGTAGTAACTTTTGCATGAATTGTGTCATTTTTGAAAAAATTAATTTGGTTAAAGAATGAATGTGTGTTAAAAAAAATATAGTTAGAGCGCTTAAACGATCAAATCAGAGGTGGAGAAAAATAATTTATTTCTCCCAAAATAAGGGACATAGATCGGTATGTACGTCCAGCCGATTGAAGGTCGAACGTCCTACGTTTTGGATACTCAACTATTGTATATTGAATGATTGGTAGGTAGGGAATTGCATCTTTAGAATAGATACAAGCTACGCTAAACCATAGACCCAAAGCGAGCGGATATTTCTTATTTCCTGAAGAAATAGAGCCTAGAAATAACCTAACTTAAATTAGAAATTGGATTGATAAACGAAGATAACAATATTATGGCAATTTGATTTACCCTTTTGGGAAAAAGAGTCTAGAAGGTTTCATTTAAGAAATTCTATTTTTACCAAGCTCACTGATAAGCAGCTATAAAGACTAGTTGCTACTTGGTCATGTGTTTGTTGATTTTGTTTGCCAATTGCCTCAAATAGAAAAAGGGGCTTCTCTCGAAACCCCCTTTTTACTTGCGCCTCAACAAGGACTTGAACCTTGGACCTACGGATTAACAGTCCGCCGCTCTAACCAACTGAGCTATTGAGGCATTTTTTATCGAAAAACATACGTTTCCGTAAAAGAGCGGGGCAAAGATATTCTTTTCCTACTAAACGTGCAATGCTTTTTTCGTGTTTTTTTAAATAAAAATATCATCTTTGCAGCTTCTATCTAAAACTAGCTTGATTTTTGGAATCAACAAACGATCAAGAACTAATAAAATAATCAATAAAATATGAGTTTAGTTACCGTTGGAACTGTTGCATTTGACACTATTGAAACTCCTTTTGGCAAAGCCGAGAGAGTGGTTGGAGGAGCTGCTACCTACATTAGCTTAGCGGCCTCTTATTTTACAAAAGACCTAAATCTGGTATCTGTAGTTGGAGATGACTTTCCAGATGCGGAATTGAAATACCTCAAAAAGAGAGGGGTCAACCTCGAAGGTCTAGAAATCAAAGAAGGCGAAAAGTCTTTTTTCTGGGCAGGTCGTTACCATAATGACATGAATTCTAGAGATACTTTGACCACAGAATTGAATGTATTGGCTGACTTTAATCCAACATTACCGGCTAGCTACCGCAATGCTAAATATGTGATGTTGGGTAACTTGACACCAGCTATTCAAATGAAAGTAATTAAGCAAATGAAAAAACGTCCGAAATTAATCGTTTTGGATACGATGAACTTTTGGATGGATATCGCTATGCCTGCGCTAAAGAAAGTATTAAAGAAGGTGGATGTATTGACCATCAATGATGAGGAAGCG
>CAYQRA010000566.1:0-4910 GCA_964419315.1 uncultured Saprospiraceae bacterium
TCACCTCTGATACCGACCGCTGCTGCTATTATAATAAAGTTCAACCTTTAGAACCCTACCTCCTCACCCACGACATCTGGATCAACGGCATTCGAGCCGATCAAAATGCCAATCGAAAAAACATGAAAGTGGAACAAGAAGCCCCTAACGGCTGTCTGCGTTTTCATCCGATATTGGATTGGACTGCAAAGATGATTTTTGAGTATACCAAGGAGCATAATTTACCTGCTCATCCATTGGATGAATTGGGCTATGTGAGTATTGGTTGCGAACCTTGTACTCGAAAATTTGATAAGGATGATGAACGAAGTGCTCGATGGTTTGGTTTGAATAAAACAGAATGTGGTTTACACACTGATCTTGCCACCAAGTAGACTTGAAAAAACATTTCCAAAAAAAGTCTAGTAAAAGAAAAAAGAAAACATACACAAATGAAAATACTAATCACTGGCGGTGGTGGATATATTGGAACGGAATTGACTTATCGCTTGATCGAAAATCCGGAGGTTACAGAAATCGTCGTTTATGATAATTTGAGCAGGGCCAATTATAATTTATTCATTGGTCAGACCAAACTGAATAACAAAGTAACTTTTGTTCATGCCGATTTACTGGATACGATGACTTTAAAAAAACACCTCAAAGGAGTTGATGTATTATATCACTTAGCAGCTATTGTGACGACTCCCTTTGCGGATCGCAATGCGCACCAGTATGAGCAGATCAATCATTGGGGGACGGCAGAGTTGGTTTATGCGGTAGAAGAAAGTGACGTTAAGAAGCTTATTTATTTGAGTTCGGCTTCGGTCTATGGTTCTAGTGCGGAGGAAGTGGGGGTTGGTTCTGTTTTGAATCCAAAATCTTTTTATGGGATTTCCAAAATGCGAGGAGAAGAACACGTGAGTCGTCTTTTAGACAAAGACATTGATGCTTATATTATTCGCTGTGGAAATGTTTATGGTTATAATAAAAGTATGCGTTTCGATTCGGTGATCAACAAATTTATGTTTGCGGCCAATTTTAAGAAAATGATTCCTATTAATGGAGATGGAAAACAACATCGTTCGTTTATCCATATTGATAAGACGGGCGAGATCTTGGCCAAACTTTGTGGCGATGCCTTGGTGCCGGGGATTTATGATTTGGCAGAAGATACCTTGTCGATCAATTATATCGCAGATACCATCAAGGAAATTTATCCTGACCTAGAGATGATTTACATTAATCAAAATATCAAACTTCGAGAACTAAAAGTTAGAAAAGATCCAAAGATCAATGGATTGTCTACTATTTCTACTCGCAATTTGCAAAAGGTTTTACAAGAGTTTAAAGCTCAATTTACTTACTAAACTTTCTGTAAACCTAATTTCCTAAACCTGCAAAAATTCGTTTCGCAAATACCACAGATTTTACGTTCAATCGTAAATAATCAAGGGCAGTTGTGCGAAAGGAAAATGATTCTCTGACAGCAGTTAATTAAAACCAAATCTCAAGCTTTGAATATCCTATTTATCTGTAGCCAAAACAAATGGAGAAGTCGAACGGCCGAAAGCATTTTTAAAAACAGCAATTTCCATAAGGTCAAATCAGCAGGCACTAGGTCTTCCGCACAAGTAAAAGTCAACCAAAAACTCCTCCATTGGTCGGATCTTATTTTTGTGATGGAAAAAAAGCATAAGGAAAAAATCGTCGAGCAATTTGACATTGACTCCGAAATCATCGTTCTTGATATCTTTGATGATTACCAATACATGGATCCGGAGTTGGTGGAATTGCTACAAACAAGTGTATCTTCCTTTATAGAAATTTAAGCCCCCGCTGAGAATGATATTCTGCACAGAACATTTAGAAATTCGAAAATTAAAAAAAACAGATTTCACTGGTTTTTTTGATTTGCATCGCAATAAAAAGGTTATGCAGATGATCCCTGAAAAGCCTCTAAACCGAGCAGAGGCAATTAGGGAAATGGAAAAAATATTAAGGACGCACTCTGATCCAAATTCAGAGACAAGGATTGCCGCCATTATCTTAAAAGCGACTAATGATTTCATTGGACTTTGTGGGATTATAAAATTAAAAGAAAAGGAAGTAGAAATTGGTTATCGGATTAGAGAACAGTATTGGCGAAAAGGTTTTGGAACAGAAGTTACCGAAGGATTAATCAACTTCCTATTTAAAGAAAATCATAAAGAAACCATTTTTGCAGAGGTTAGTAAATTTAATATCGGTTCCAATAAAATTCTAAGTAAGTTTATGTCAAAGATAAATGAAACCTTTAACCAAGAAGATAACTGTATAGACGTTCATTATAAAATTGAAAAAAAGAATTGGCGATAAAGTCGTATACTGTAGAAGCACAAATTGTCGGACTTAAGTAAGTGCTCGGACCATAATCTGAAATAAAAATAAATCTATGAAACTAAACCTCAATAAAGAACAGTACCAAGCACTGATCAAAAGTCTCTACCTCTGCAGTGCCGTCTTAAAATCCTATCGTCCAAAATCAGAAGAAGAGGACGAACTCGTAGAGGAAAAATTACTCGAACAATTATTACAGCAGGCCGGACAATTTGATTTGGCACATTGGATTCGGACGGATGAAGAAGGAAAAACCATCCTTACCATCGAAGAGGAATTTACTATGTATGAGCAACTTGAAGAATTCGAAGCTTTATCTTTTTGGTATAATCTAGCGGAAAATCTAGCACAGAGAGATTTGGAAGAAGTCCTAAGCGATGAAGATCTATTGAAGATGGAGCTCGGCGATGAATTGGAAAAGGAGCAGCAAATTCAAGATAAATACGAAGAGGAATTTTTAGAAAATGGTTTACAAAATTTGAGATTGATTAATCCAGAACATAACTAATCGCAGCTTGTGGCTTTTAAGCTAGCAGGAGATACAACGTAATATCTGGTGCTTATTGGAAGGCCTTTTTAGCTAAAAACCCCAGTTTATCTATAATTTTCAAAGCTATTTTCCTCGAAAATACATTTCTCTAAATGGCCGAAAGTCAAGTAGCAGCTTGTATTCCTTGCGGCAAAATCCTTTTTTCCAGAAAAAATCACTGGCTATTTGGCATTTTTGCTTCAATTAGAATAAATTTGCGCTCATTAGAGTTTACTCTATTAGCAATCCTTTTTATAGCCTAAAAAAAATTTACCCAACATGGGACGAGCATTTGAATATCGTAGAGCCGCTAAAGAAAAGCGTTGGGGACAAATGTCCCGCATATTCCCCAAATTGTCTAAAGCCATCACGGTGGCAGCCAAAGAAGGTGGCCCTGACCCTGAAATGAATTCTAAATTGAGAACGGCGATCCAAAACGCCAAGGCTCAAAACATGCCCAAAGATAATATCGAACGTGCCATCAAAAGATCGCAAGGCAAAGATGCTACGGATTATACGGAAGTCAATTATGAAGGCAAAGGCCCTCATGGCGTTTTGGTGTTTTTAGAAGCAGCCACCGATAATACGACCCGTACGATTGCCAATGTCAAATCTTATTTCAACAAAGCGGGTGGTGGAATCGTACCAACGGGTTCGCTAGAATTTATGTTTGCCCGGAAAGCCGTTTTTGAATTTCCGAAAAATGATGAAATTGATTTGGAGGATTTGGAATTGGAAATGATCGATGCAGGCTTGGATGAAATCGAGGTGCACGAAGATACCGTTTATGTCTATGGGGACTATACCAACTTTGGAGATTTGGCCAAAGCTTTTGAAGAAAAAGGAATTGAGATTACTAAAGCCAATTTGCAAAGGATTCCGAATAGTCCAGTAGAATTTTCGGAGGCACAAATGGAGGAAATCGAAAAGATGTTGGATAAGATGGAAGAGGATGAGGATGTGCAAAATGTTTTTACCAATATTGCTTGATACGAATATTACCTGCGGCGCAGCTTGGAGTTGCACCGCAGGTAACTTCAAAATCTATTTCTTCTTCCGCCGCTTCTTCCGCAATTTTTTCCGCAACTTCTCCCCTTCTTCCGCTTCGCGAATCAGCGATTGCCAATCCGTATTATTTTCATCTGTTTTAGTAGTAGAAAAATCTAGCGTCTCTTCATAAGCGGCGTTATTGATTTCGAAAATGCCAATTTTCTTTCCCATGTACTGCTCGATGCTTTCCAATAATTTCTTTTCTTCTTTGGCACAAAAAGAAATCGCTCTTCCCCGCTCTTTCGCACGGCCCGTACGGCCGACTCGGTGGACATAATTTTCTGGCTGTTCTGGCAGATCATAATTGACCACATAATTGACGCCTTGTACATCAATCCCCCGCGCACTCACATCCGTGGCAATGAGTAATTTTATATTTCCTGCTCGGAATTCATCCAATACTGCCACTCGATCTTCTTGTTCTTTATCGCCATGAATGGTACTGCTTTCGATCTTGACTCTTCCCATTGCTTTCATCACTCGCTCGGCGCGTACTTTCGTCCGCACAAAAACCAAAATTTTACTGTCCGGATTTTCTCGAACGATTCTTTCTAAGAAAAACCGCTTATCGTCCATTTCGATAAAAGCTACCGAATGATCTATATTTTTGGCCACCGGATCTTTGGGAGAAATCTGAATGCGGATCGCATTCGTTACCAAAGAATAAGCCAGCTTTTTTATTTTATCATCAATGGTAGCGGAGAAAAACAAGGTTTGTCTTTTGCGAGGCAGGTGCCGCATCAAATCTCGGATGTCTTTGATAAAACCTACTTCAAGCATGTGATCGGCTTCATCCAAAACTAAAATTTCTACGCGATTGAGTCGTAAGTGGCCTTGGCTTCGGAGGTCAAAAAGTCGTCCGGGAGTGGCGACTAAGACGTCGAAACCCTTGTTGAGCTTTTCAATTTGTGGATCTTGGTCTACCCCACCAATGAGGGCAAAAGATCGGACTCGGGTGTGTCGGGAAAGGGTT
>CAYQRA010000567.1:0-4907 GCA_964419315.1 uncultured Saprospiraceae bacterium
GGGGGTCGGGAGTTCGAATCTCTCATCGCCCACCAAAGATAAAAGGATTACACGGTTTCGTGTAATCCTTTTTTATTGCCTTCCCATCTCCGGATAAGATGCTGTCTTAGAAGACCTATTTAATATACTCAGACAACTTTTTCTTATAATATCTAGTCTATACCTACGTTAGATTTAAATAAGTACTCGAAATCAAACGGTGTACTTAGTTTTTGATCCGTCCTTTATTCCACACAAATATATTATCTTTACGTATCATACGATTATCATGAATACGTCTCCAACACCTATTATCACTGACTCTCCGAAAGCTCCCAAACCTTCGTTAGGTCGAAGAATGCTCAAAAAAAGCCTGATTTTTATCGTGGCTGCTTTTGCATTGATTTTTGTTAGCTCCGTTATTATTGCTGCTTTTTTTGAAAAACAAATCGGCGATAGACTGCTGAGTGAAATCAATAAACAGCTCAAAACAGAACTCCGTGTTGGTTCTTTCAATCTTTCCTTGCTTTCCGGTTTCCCCAAAGTAGCGGCTCAACTCAATGAAGTCACTTTGGAAGATGCAATGGAAGGTGTGCTCCTCGAAGCGAATAATGTTTCCTTTGATATCGGCTTGTTTAGTTTATTGAGTTCTGATATCAAAATCCATTCTGTCTTGATTCAGGATGGTGCTTTGTATGTACATATTGACCGCAGGGGAAAAATGAATTATGACATTCTGAAAAGAGTAGAAAGTTTGCCGAAAGAGGAGATAGAAAACAGCAATGCTTTTGCCATCTCCATCGAGGAAGCCCTTTTGGAAGATATCGAATTGATTTATATAGATGACCGAGCCAAGCAACAAGTAAAATTACAGATAGAAGACGCAGATCTTTCTGGTAAATTCTCGAGTGAAGCGTTCTCTATGACCAGTGTTGCCAAGATGAAATCAGATTTCATTGAAATGAAAGATGGCAGGTATTTGGTAGGAAAAAACCTCACCTACGAGTCGCAAATGAAAGTAGATTTAACCAATCGAAAATATGAATTCGAAGAAATGAATCTTTTGGTGGAAGACAATCTCTTTAGCATCAGCGGTCTCATTGATTCTAAGGGAAGCGCTACTGATTTTGATTTAAAATTAATTGCAGAAGAGGGCAGCATTGAATCGGTTATCGATTTTCTCCCCGAGCAATACCTCGAATATTTCAACGACTTCAAGAGCAAAGGCAAATTCGATTTTAATGCAAGTATCCTAGGTATCTTAAATGAAAAACGCTATCCAGCAATCAAAGTAACCTTTGGTTTAGAAAATGGAGAAATCAGTAGTCCTCGCCTACAAAACGCTTTAGAAGATGTGAGCTTTAAAGGAAGCTTCTCTAATGGAAAATATTTTAGCAATAAATCTTCTAAGTTTTCCATCAAGGGTTTTAAAGCTCACCTCAACCGTCAATTAATTGAATCTGATTTTACTTTATATAATTTAGAAGACCCTGCTATAGACCTACAACTTTCTGGGGTACTAGATCTCGAAGATGTTTTTGGTTTCTTTAAAATACCTAGCGTTTCGGAAGTCAATGGTTTAGTTGAATTCAATGATCTACTCATCAAGGGAAGACTTCAGGACATGGCTAGTCAGCGCAGAATCAGCAAGGTAAAAACTGGCGGACAATTGGTTTTTGATGATGCGCGTCTAGGCTTTGGAAAAAAAGAAATCCTAATCCATGAAGGCAATATCAAACTCCTCAGTAATAGCATTTTGATGGAAGGTGTAAAAGTGGAAGGGCCGGGAACAGAATTTGAATTGGATGGAAAATTTGCGAACATTCTTCCGTTCCTTTTTGCCGATTCTCTCAATACCGGAAAGGCAGAATTGCGGTTTCAAGCAGACTTGAATGCTAGCAAAATGGATTTTGACCAACTGATGTCTTTAACCGAAACTCCAGAAAAAAAAGGAGGTCGTAAGGGCATCATGCAAAAAAGAAAAGCCATCGCTAAAATTCGCAAACGCAAGCAATTCACCAATCTCTTAAAAGGAACTTTTAAAGCGCGAATTGCCGAATTTAATTATAACAAAATTGAAGGCCAACGTTTTAAGGGAAATCTAGCATTTGACAATAACGAATTATTGGTCAAAGGAAATCTCGATGCTATGGATGGCGCTTTTAAGCTCGATGGTAAAGTATTTTTTGAAGACAAGCCTTACATGAAAGCAGAAGTAGAAATGGCAGGAATTGATGTCAAAGAATTTTTCCGCCAATTTGAAAATTTTGGTCAAGAGGTTGTGCAAAGCAAACACCTCAAAGGCGATCTGCAATCCCAATTACTCATCAATGCCTATTGGAAAAACGATGGTACTTTTCTCGACAAAAAACTCAATGTGCTCGGTGCCGTCAATATCACACAAGGAGAACTGATCAATTTTGCCATGCTCTATGATTTTGCCGATTATGTAAAAATCCAAGATCTCAAACACATCAAATTTGAGAATATGCAAAACTGGCTGGAAGTCACTAAAGGTCAAGTACACATCCCGGTTATGTTCTTACAAAGTAATGCGATGAACCTCACCCTCAGCGGTGACCACACCTTCAATAATAAGATCAACTATAATTTAAAAATTAATGCCGGACAGGTACTTGTCAATAAGTTTAAAAAGTACAATGCCAACATGAAACCGCACAAAGCGGATCGCAATGGCTGGTTTAATCTTTACTATCGCGTATTTGGTACCACAACCGACTATAAAGTCGTGCAAGATAAAAGAACCGTCAAACGTCATTTTGCCAATAGCGAACACCACAAAAGGGAAATCCGAGTTACCCTACTTCGAGAATTTGGCAACACCACCAAAGACATCAAAGAACCCATTGCCTGGGGAGATGAAAACGAAAATCGCTCTGCCTCCGATCAAGAAGAGGAAGGATACCTCGATTTGGAAACAAGCCCTCCACCAGTGCTGACTAGTCCAACACCAGCCCCAAGTCCCGAAGAGGTCAAAGAAGAGCCTTTAGAACCGGAGGAAGAAGATGTCTACCTCGACTGGGAAGAAGAAGGCGGTGGAGCAGGGGGAGGCGGATAAAATATTGAAGATGTTGTTTTAAAATCCAATATTTATTGAAAGCCTGCTCCCTTCGGAAAAATTTCAGGTCTACCCCTTTAGTCCATTCCTTTAAAGAAACAATTTAGTCTTTCGTCGGATTTTCTAGCCTTGGAGATCGAAAAAGATCGTTCTTCTCACCTATATCTCTTAGCTTATATAAAGAAGTTATTGAATAACCTTCGGTAATTTCTGCAAAATATAAAGCTATGGATATGGGACTTTCAGGTCAGGAAATGATGAAACAGGTTAGGGCCAATCGACTCTTACAAAGAAGACGGCGCAAGCAACTCAAAGCAAAATTCAATGATTTGCATCAAATGAACAATGTGAGGTCTCCCAAGGTTTTTAATACAGAGCTCTTGGATAAAACGCGACAGAAGTACTAGAAAACCGAAAGCGCCTAGCCAAAGAACTGCAAAGAATCAATTGGGAGCATAAAGTTAAAATTCTGATTTCCCTTGTACTTACCCTCGGGATTCTCCTATTTTGGCTGGAGACTTGCTGGTAAATACCACATGACCTTAATTTGAAATCAAATAGATCTATGAAAAATCCATTTCAAAAATACGGAAAGCTGTTTTCAGAGGAAGGCCTTTGGAATAAAATCAAAAATTATGCGAAGCAAGCAGGTTTAAAGGCGGTCTATACTGCGCTCCTGCTCTTTTATGCTTATCGACGCAAAGAGACGCCTTCTTGGGCTAAAAATATCATCTTGGGTACCTTGGGCTACTTTTTAGCCCCTATCGATGCTATTCCAGATTTGAGTCCGATTATTGGTTATACGGATGACATTGGTGTACTGAGTTTTGGTTTAGTGACTATCGCCTCTTATGTCGACAAGGAGGTGAAAAAAAATGCGAGAACACAATTGTCTAATTGGTTTGGCGCTTATGATGAAAAAGATTTAGATTCCGTAGAAGAAGTGCTTTAGCAATGTATTTCTCGATCCCAAAAATGATTCTCTGACAATCCAACAGCGGAGGATCACGAGGAACGAGCTAAACCCGCACTGAAGATTTATAAACAAAGTGAATTAAATCCTGTTTGTTTATTTAGGTAAGAGTCAATCGAAAAGAATAAACCGACTTAGAAGGTGTACGAGGAACGAGCTAATCCGATAACGGAGGGATCATTAGATACCATATTAAAAAGCAAACCTTCCAGTCCCTTTTTTATTCTTATCTTTGGCTAAGTTCACTTCGTTCATATGCCCCCTCTATCGGTTGGTATAAGAACGATAAAACTAAACTTGAACCTGTTAAAAAAACCTTTCCTCTTAAAACCTACCTTTTTAAAACTTGCATCTCTGCTCAAGAATTCCTTACTTGAGTTCTAGAGAACATTTAATCAATTCATATATTGAAATCGTTTAACGCTTTTTTGGGCTGTTCCTTTCTTTGCCAAAAACATCTTCGATCCATTGAATTGCTTTATTCAAAAAACAAGAGAGACAATAACTACACATGAAATATCTTCCGGTCAATCCAGAGCTATTCCGACTCAATCGTCGTCGATTCGCTCGTCAACTCAAATCTGACGCTATTGCTATTTTCCATTCTAATGATCTCATGCCTCGTAATGGAGACCAAGCTTTTCCCTTTCGACAAAATTCTGATCTATTCCACCTTTGCGGCATCGACCAAGAGGAAACCATCTTGGTCTTGTTCCCTGACTGTGTGCGCGATGAAATGAAAGAAGTTTTATTCATAAAAAAAACAAATGAACGCATTGCGATCTGGGAAGGACATAAGTTGACCAAAAAAGAAGCGGCCGCAAAATCAGGCATTCAGCAAGTCTACTGGGTAGATGATTTTGAAAGTACGCTGCG
>CAYQRA010000568.1:0-4907 GCA_964419315.1 uncultured Saprospiraceae bacterium
GGCGAGGCTACTCGCTCCGAAGCGAAACCATTCGTTCGTCAACCAATCCTGACCGAGTGTTTCACGCACCATCACGAGGTAATGAACGGCTTGCTTTGCGGTTCGAATTCCTCCTGCTGGTTTCATACCGATCATGGTACCTGTTTTAAAATAATAATCCCGAATGGCTTCTAGCATCACGAGGGTGACGGGCATGGTGGCCGCAGGACTAATTTTTCCAGTACTGGTTTTGATAAAATCGGCGCCAGCCAGAATCGCAATATCACTGGCTTTGCGGATATTATCGAGGGTGCCCAATTCGCCAGTTTCCAGGATCACTTTTAGCCGAGCTTTACCGCAAGCCGCTTTGATCGCTGCAATTTCGTCATAAACATATTCGTATTCACCAGATAAAAACTTACCTCGGGAGATCACCATATCTACTTCGTCAGCGCCTTCACTTACCGCGTATTTAGTATCTCGGATTTTGACATCTTGGGGTGCTTGTCCACTGGGAAAAGCGGTGGCCACTGCCGCTACTTTTACGCCGCTGCCTTTGACTATATTTTTAGCGACCCGCACCATCGTCGGATACACACAAACGGCTGCGGTCGTAGGCAAGCCCGGATAGCCAAGATGCGGATTCAGTGCTTTTTGACAAAGTTGTTGGACCTTGCCGGGCGTATCTGCTCCTTCAAGGGTCGTAAGATCCACCATATTAAGGGCGAGTTTGAGCGCTTCTACTTTTGCTGCTTTTTTGATGCTTCGTCTTGTAAAGCGGGCTGCGCGCTCTTCTGCTCCTACCTGATCGATAGTGGGGGAGGAAAAAGAGGGATATGTTTTTGCCATAAAATGAAAATTTAGAGCTATAAATGTACGAATATTAGTTGAATTTTCGAGTTTTGGGTTTTCGAGTTTTGGGTTTTGAGTTTGGTAGTTTAGAGGTAGTTTTGGATTTTGAGGATTGGAAAAGCCTAATAAATTGACTTGAGTAAACCAGATCTGATATAAATTAAAGATTGGAAGATTTTACCCAGTTTTTCAACAGTTCAGAGACTGTTCATTTAAAGTGTGTCAGCGCGTTGGCTTTCCTTCAGCGCTTGTCCCGCAGAATTGCGGGAAACACAAGGTGCGGGAGGCAAAATGACACACTTTGTGGTACAGTCCCACAGTTTTCAACCATTCAAAAAAAAAGCCCTCAATGAATTTCATTGTGGGCTTCGGAAGTGAGAGTGGAGGGATTCGAACCCCCGACCCCTACCCTGTCAAGGTAATGCTCTAAACCAACTGAGCTACACTCTCTAAATAGGTCTGTTATCCAGACGGGGTGCGAAAATAGTATATTTTCTAGAAATCTCCTAAAGAGAGTTAAAGTAATAAGAAAAAATGCAATTTCTATTTCTCCTTTTCCGAAGCAAGTAGAACATTTCTGAGTCATCATTTTACAGAACTAGGCGTCCCAGCCTGCTCGCCAATGACCACTTCATTCATCGTAACTCCTTTAGTATTAACAAGGGTCAGCGCATTTTTAGCTTTCTTGATTCTAATCTGATCGAAATGAATATCCTCGGCCACCAAAGTCGGGTAGCCTTCCACCACGATTCCCGAACTGGAAGATGATTTGCAAGTGATATTAGAAATATGAATATCAGAAATTTTGGAGGCATGCAGACCGCTTCCTTCTCCATGGTAATTAGCCGTCATGAAAATGCAATCCTCCGTTTCTTGAACTTCAATATTATCAATATAAATATCTTTGATATAGCCTCCTCGGTCAGAATTGGTTTTAAAATAAATAGCTCGTTTAAGATAACCGGAGGCTTGACAATTTTGGATAAATACATTTTTTACACCAGCAGCCATTTCGCTGCCAATCACAAAGGCATGTAGTCCTTTCATGCGACAGTTGCGGACCAGAATATTCTCTGATGGGGTGGCACTATTGGATCTACCTTCATGATCTCTTCCTGCCTTTATGGCTACGTTGTCATCGGCATTATTAAAATCAACTTCTTCTATTAAAACATCCTTGGCATATTCCAAGTCAATACCATCATTGTTTTTGTTGTGTGCATCAAATGAAATTCCTTTTATCGTAATACTTTTAGATCTTAAAAAGTGTGTACACCAAAAAGGAGAATTGGTGATGTGAACATTTTCCACGAGAATATTTTCGCAGTCTTTGAGTTGAATAAGATGAGGTCGGAGAAACTGTCCCTCTCCAAAATTTCGATTTTGAATAGGCATTGATTGATGATTCATCTCTCGAGATAATAGCTTACTTTCTTTTTCTTTCGCTTTCCAGGTAGCCCAATGTTTATCGGCATGACCATTGATCGTACCTTCACCCGTAATGGCAATATTGGATTTATTATTAGCATAAATCAAGGGACTATAATTATTGAGAAAGGTACCTTCCCAACTGGTCTCTACCATCGGAAGGTAATCTTTGGGATTGTCCCCAAAGTGAATAGTTGCCCCTTTCTGAATATGTAAGTTCATCTTATCTATTAGATGAATGGGGCCGTTGACGAGATAATTTCCTTTGGTGATGATTAATTTTCCGCCTCCTTTTTTCTGGAGATGGTCTATTGCTTCTGCAAAGGCTTTTTTATTATCGGTTTTACCATCTCCATTCCCTCCAAACCTTTGCAGTTTTACTTCATAATCTGGAATGACTGGCAATTGAATATTATCCAATATCTCTGCAATTTTAGCATCCGTAGGGGAATTGGAAGATGGAGTCAGCAGGTTTAATTTAGTAAGCTCTTTCGCTGCCATTTTTGCAATAGTTTTCGCCCCTAATAAGGATAAGTGGGTGTTATCTTTTTTACCTTCCGGGAAATAAGGATTTTCGTTAGGTTGGAAATGTAAATGCAATTTTTTGGACCCTTCCACACCATGGGAGATTTCCATTTTTTCAGTGAGATTTTGCAGGTCTACCAACGACACCTTAAAATCATTGGCCACCATCCGAACTACCAAAGGATAGTCTCCATGCGTGTCGACCAAGGTTCCATGCTTATTAAATTTTCTTCTTACGATGGAAGTAAATAACACCGGGGTAGCACCTGCCGTTCTACTTTCTTCAACATATCGAATAAGGTTATTACGATAGGCGGTAAATGGATTAGTGTAGCGTTTCGGGTCTTTTACTTTTTGGTCATTATGCCCAAACTGGATAAAAACAAAATCTCCTTTTTTAATATTTTTTAGCACTACCTCCCACTTTCCTTCCTCGATAAAACTTCGAGTACTGCGGCCATTGACCGCATGATTGTCCACGGTTATATTTGCAGGTAAAAATTCCGAAAGCACTTGCCCCCAACCTCTCTCTGGATTTTTATCAGGATCTTTTTTATCAGACATGGTAGAATCTCCTATCAAAAAAACAGTATTTTTTGATTGCGAAAATATAATGTTATTAAATCCCAACAAAAAGATCCAAAGAAACGTAATTCTAATTATTAATTTCATACCATCGATTTTTTTGAAGACCATTTTTATTATTCATTATTTTCTCTATGGAATAGTCTTGAGCTTGTTGGGTCGTCAATTGATGGGACCAAGGTTCGCGACCTGATATATTGGCACCAGCTCCAGTAGATTTATACTCTCCATAAAAGGTACTTTTCTCCGCCTCCTCCTTACCCCAATTATGCCAGCCTCGAGGAACGATATGATTCTCCATCTCACAATTCAGGAATACCGTCTTTGCATGTTTACGCCAGGGTCTACCAAGAATTACCTCACCAACTCCTTCCACTTTTTTCAATCGGCAATTATTAAAGACAAATCCATAAGGGATACCTTCCGGTGTAGAAGCCGCAGTAATATAGGAGTCCGCCAGACTAATGATCTCACAATCATCGAAAAGGACGGTTGCCTCTCCGAAAATAAAATCCGTTGTTCCAGAAATTTTGCAATTTTTAAGATAAGATCGCTTTCCTTCTCCCGAGGCATAGAAGGTGTCTTGATGTCCTTTTATCTTACAATCCTCTAATTTTACTCGATCTGCATTAATGGATATGGCGACGGCCTGTCCTATATCTCCGGCATTATTTTCGATCGTAAGATTTTTTGCATAGAAATCATTGCCATCTACTTGTAAGGTTGAGGTATAAAAAGTACTATTTCTACCTTTATTTATTTTGTCAAAAAAATCTCCGAATCTTATAATGGTACTGTCTTTATTTTCACCAATAAGACTTACCATCGGATTCCAGGCAGGGACTATGATTTTTTCTTTATAAACACCATTTTTGATGGAAATAATAACTCTTTGATACGGAAATGATTTGGCATGATTGATGGCAGATTGAATATCACTAAAATCTCCAGATCCATCTTTAGCCACCGTCATTTTATAAAGATCTTTTTTCTTTTTGACTAATTTTTTTATGCTATTCAACCAAGATTTATATGTTGAAAAAATCTCCAAAGGTTCATGCGTATACCATCGATAGCCGAATCTTCGTTCCTGGCTAATTTCATTAATACTTGATTTTTTAATTCCATCTCGATCGCAAAAAAAAGGTTGATTGGTTTTTAGGTCCATGAATCTACCCCAGACTGGATCTGCCCCAAAATTATGCTCCACAGATTTAGCATAGATTTTACCGTTTTTATCATATTTTCTGACGATTGCTAAGTCATCAATTTGTACCTCTTGAAACCAATAGACGGCAGACTTTATGGCATTTATTACCGCTTTACTTGGTTTTTTTATAGACATTAAAAGCAAAACAATCTGTGTAGACTCTTTCCCACTTAAGGAAGCCAATTCATAAGATCTGGCCTTAATAGGTTCAAGTGTTTCATAATGATGTTGTGCACACCAAGCCGTAAGTTTTCCATTTTGTCGAACTTGGGTATTAAGGATGCATTCTATGCCATCCTCAAAGGCTTTTTTTGCTTTTTCAAGCATT
>CAYQRA010000569.1:0-4904 GCA_964419315.1 uncultured Saprospiraceae bacterium
TGAGTGGAACCATGAAAATATTTTTTGATCGAATTTCTGATTTACTGAAAATAGATAAGGAAACAGGGCGAAAGTTACGCGGAAAAAATATGGCCATGATCAGTTGTAGTGGTAGCAATGACTTGATGGCTGGATTTGACATGCCTTTTGTAGAAAGTGCTAAGTATCTGGGAATGAATTATTTAGGAGATGTGCATGCTTGGGTAGAAGAGGGAGAACTGGTGCCGGAAGCTGCGGAGTCCTTAGCAGTATTTGCGCAAGAATTAAAAGAGAAACTGAATCTCCACAAGTAGCAAACATTGGCTTTTCGCTAGAGAAAAAGCACTGCGACTCTCCTCAAAGATATTTGGTTTTAGGTCACTACCTTCACCTCCTCATTTTTACAAAAGGAAGCACTAAATTTTCCCGGTCCTCTTTCCAAATAGAGAGCCAATAATAGCCATTGGGTAAGTTAGAAAGATCAATGCTTTGCCCACTAAAATTTGCATCCGAATAGACGATTTGTCCTTGGGTATTAAGGATCCTCAACTCTTGAATCTCGTCAGCATTGGTAATCTGCAATTGATCCAAAACAGGATTTGGAAATATTTGGATCAATGACTCCGGAGGTGTCGTAAAGCTAAGACTAGGATCATTGAAAAATCGCAGATTGTCCAGCAAGTTAAGGTCATAGTCGAGGAAATCAGGTGCATTGATTTGCGTTCCTGTAAAATTAGAGAATTTGAATTCCAATTGACCATTGAAATTGGGAGGCAATGGGATTTCATGAGCAACAACTTGTCCTTCTTCTTGACCATAAATAATCTGTTGGCCCGTTTCCATTCCATCCCAAGACAATTTCATCATACTAGAAGCCACAAAGGGCTCCGCCATATTGGTATTGCGATACTGTATCAAATCAAAAGCGACAACGGGGAAATCTACTTCCGAAAAATCCGCGCAAAAGGTAAATATCCCAGAAATGGGATGCCTAAAAGCACCCTCCAAATTCCCTTCCGGTAGGAAGCAGGGCTTTCTGAAAAAAGTAGAATCTACTCCTGAAGTCATCAAATAATGCTCCTGGTTAATACTATAAATTGGTGGAGAATAATTACTCTGGAATTGGGCTTTTTCATCAAGTTTTAAACTGTTGGTAAAATCATCTTGATAATCAATAGCAATTGTTTGGGGATCCCAAAATACAATGACTGCTTTTGGTGTAATATCCAAAGGATTATTGGGAACGTCCAAGGTAAGAAAATAGTCTTTACCTTCCTCTGGAGTAAAGGGGATCGCTTCTTGGAAATCCACAAAGCGTCCAGCTGGTATTTCTTGGCCTAGTGTGATTGTTTTTGACCAATAGATATCTTCGCTCGAATCCTGAAGAATTAAATCAAAAGGTTGATTGGCCTCAAAGGTTTCACAACCTTGGTTTTTGATGAGAGAACGAACCTGATGACTAGCATTTTGGCAATCGTAAGAATCTACCGTGGCGAATACCATAGCAAGGGCATTACTGGTGTAAACATCGTTTTTAAACCTTCCATACACCGTATTATTGTCTTCGTTTTGATCTTCATTTACGGAGAGGGAATAATTATGAGTCGTATTGATGGCTTCTTGATCAATGTAGATTAACATATCAAAAGAAAAGGTGATGGCGGCGCCGGGAGCAAGCTCCGATGTAAGGGGAATAGATATTGTTTTAAGACCGGAAGTACTCAAAAAACGAGCATGTAGAGAATCATTTGCTGTTGGAGTATAACTTTCATTTCCAAGATTGGTAAGTATACATTGACTTGGGAAAAAGCCGCTATGCTGACAAATTTCGATTCGTTCAAATTCAGGAGGAATAGATAGAGCAAGATCAAACACATCAGGAATGGCAATTGGTAAGCCGACTGCTTTCCAGGCTTCTTTTACAGATAAAACCTCCGTACTGCCAACTCCAAATATTTCTTCTGCCGCCTGAGTACTCAAGGTCATATAATCTAAATAATCCGAATCGGGCACGAGATAAGAACGATTGCATAAGAACACAATATCTGCCGCTTTTTCAATACCGATTCCGGTGATATCATAAGCTTCATTATTTTCATTGATTCCGCTTGCCCCTTCAGAGAGCAAATAAAACCAATGATTGCCGACCCCGCTATTGCTATGCACGCCGCCGCCGTCGACCCAGAATTCTCCTTGATAAAAAGCAGGATTATCTAAGCTTTTGGGATCTTGCATCGAACGAAAAGGGGGATCATCTGCATACACATTAAAAGATAAGCCAATAGACCAATTGAAATTGCTTGGATCTTCGGTGTATTCCAATAGCTTCCCAAAAACATCTGCTAGACTCTCGTTGATGGCACCAGGTTCTCCAGCGTAAATTAGCTGAGAGCTGTGTTGAATAACTCCGTGTGTAAATTCATGGCCAACGATTTCTAAAGTCGTCAGTGGAGTGTGGTAACAATCTCCATCCCCAAACAAGGCCATACTTCCATCCCAAAAGGCATTGACGATCTTAGCGCCATCATTGAGATGTACCAAGGAATTCATACTCCCTCCTTGATTATTAATACCATTCCATTGGAATTTTTGTAGCAAAAGATCATAGTTTTTTTCGGCGCAATAGTGGGCATCCAAAGCGACTTCGTCTTGTGCTGGGTTTTTTAAATCCCAATGGCTAGAAGTGTTTTCAAAAACCTGTACTTGGGCATCAAAAGTTTGAATGCCTTGTCCTCGACTTAGATCTCTTAGGTAAAATTCTGTGGGCGCGATGGAATCTACGATGATGTCTTGGGTTCCGTAATAACGGGTTTCGGCAGTTGCTGGAACAGCGTGGGCGGGGAGGAGTGGCAGTTGCGCGAGGACTTGGCCGTTTTGGGCATCAATAAAATACCTTTGCTTGTCCAGTGGTTTCCAGCTATACAAATCCACTTGATAAGCCAATAGAGTTTTCTCTGATTTTTTTGGATAGGCTGGGTCGATCCATACTAAATGAGGGACTGGTTTTTGGTGAAGCAGGGAGAGCGGTTGTGGCACTTCCTTTTCCCAGATAAAAACCTTAGCGTTCATCTGGTGGATAGCGATTTGTAATGCCTCTTGAGCAGAAATACTTGGACTAGTTGCAGTTGGAATATTTGGGCGAAAATAGCCATTGCTGCTTTTGATAATTCCGTTTTGGCTATGGAGCATATAGGTCGCTCCGAAAACAGGAATTTCTTGATGGTATTGCTGAAATTTCAGATGTTCTATGCCATTAAAACCAATTGCTGTTTGCTGCTGTTTCATCTCAGAAGCTTCGGCTAAATTAAAGACCTCTGCCTTTTTTTGAAAAAAGTTTTCGCCACTCAATTGCGTATCCGTATTTTGGAAATGCCGCATTTGTTTTTGCTGCCAAACGGTGGATACGCTTTTTTGTCCAAAGCTTAAGGGCAGGAAAAACAGATAGAGAAAAAGAGTTAGGAAAAATTGTTTTTTCATTTATTTACTTTTTACAAAAGGAACTACTGTTTTTCCAGAACCTTCATTAAACACAGAAATAAAATAATAACCGTTTGCTAAATTTTGCAAATCAATAGGAGATCCATCATAAGCAGGGTCTTGGTAGATTTCTTGCCCTTGAATATTGGTAATACTGATTTCTTCTATTTCGAGATCGGTATCCAGGTGTAATTGATCGGTCACTGGATTTGGAAATACTTTTAGATATTTTAGACTTGGGTTTTCGGTGTTCAATGGTTTGGCGCTAAAGAAGAGATTGTCCAAAAGAATAACATCGAAATCTAAAAATTGAGAATTGATAGGATTGGTGCCAGAATAGGTAGAAAACTTAAATTCTAATTCCCCGGTGAATGCTTCCGGCAAAGTGATTTTGTGGTGAACACTTACTCCTTCTTCTTGACCATAGATGATTTTTTTTCCAGATTCATTGCCTATCCAAGAGACTTGCAACATGGCAGATTCGGGGAAAGGATTATTCAATCCATCATCGCGATATTGAATCATATCAAATTCCACAAAGGATTCACTGGGGGCTGCTAAATCCACACAGGCGGTAAAAGTACTTTGAATAGTAGAGTTGAAACTTACATCAGAATCTAAGTTGTCTAGTGGATCAAAACAACTTTCGAAACTAGGATTTTCACTTCTTCCAGTAGCATAATAATACGATTCCCCATTTAGGGTATACAATTGATCAGAAGCAAGACTATTGACTTGTAATTGTTCCAGTTCGGTCATGGAGCTAAACCCAATATTGCTACTAAAATCAAGGATAGTCGGATTCCACAATTCAAGAAGACTTACATTCGTACTCGGATCAGGATCACCCGCTAATTGCAAAAACAAAAAGATTTCTTCACCGGGCCAGTCTAAATCAATGCTGCGGCTAAAACGCTGAACACCTCCGGAAAAAAGAGGGAAGGTGCTAGTGAAATCTTCTGTGTAAAAGATGGTTCCTAACCCATTTTGAATCGTAAGAGTCATCGGTGTATTGGCAGGTAAAGAATTGCAGCTTCTGTTGTGAATCCTAAAGTCAAATTGATGTTGATTGCTTTGGCAATCGTAGGAAAAATTATTGGCGCCTAATTGTATTTCTTTTTCTTCATAAAACCAATTGGTAAAGAAGGAATAAAAAGTATTATTATTAAAAACCTCATCCAGAGAATTGGGGATAACATAAGTTAAATTGGTGTTGATGAATTGATCAACAAACAAAAAATCATCTAAAACAATAGTTATAAATTCTCCGGGCAGAATCGTATCCGTCAAGGGAACATCCCTAACAACTTGACCATTGTCACCAAAATAATAGACGGTCGCTTTATCGTCCGCGCTAGGAAAATAAGTTTTACTTCCTATATTCGAGACCATAAATTCAATAGTAAAAAAGCCCTCATGCTGGCAAGTATCAATATTCCGAAATGCAT
>CAYQRA010000570.1:0-4902 GCA_964419315.1 uncultured Saprospiraceae bacterium
GTCGAACCATTGTCTTGTGCACCACCATAATAAAAGGTTGGAAGATGTGGATTATAAGCAACTCGGTAAAACTGAGTCGTTGGTATATTCTCAATGTCTTCCCAAAAGAGATTATCTGCATCTGATTTATAAAGACCACCATCTGTTCCCAGTAGTACACCTCCATCCTGTAAAAAAACTAAATCATGTTTGTCAGCATGTACCTCATATGTCCACCAATCTGGAGCAGCTAGCGCCCAGCTTTGTCCGGCATCTCGGGTACGCCAAATATCAACACCCAAAAGATAAAGGTCATTTTCATCTTTTGGATTCACTCGAATTTGTCCGAAGTACCAACCAAAACCACCAGTGGCAAAAGGACTCAATCCGGCGGTCTCATCGGTAGGAATTTCCAACCAAGAATTGCCCCCATCACTGGTTCGGTAAATCCCTTCCAGAAGGTAACTGTCTGGATGAATATACTCTACATATACTACATCAGGATTGCTTTCGCAAATAGTCAAACCAATTCTAGAATGTGGCAGATCACTAGGTAAGCCCCCTTCCACGACCGTCCAATCATCTCCTCCATTTGTAGATTTATATACTTTGGCACCAAGTCCACTAATTAGGGATTCTCCATTATTTCTGATTCTATCCCAAGAGGAGGCAAAAAGGATTTGCGAATTAGTTGGATGAATTACCAAATCGGTAACTCCCGTGGAATCGCTCAGAAAGAGCACTTGTTCCCAAGTACTGCCATTATCTTCCGATCGATATAAACCTCTCTGGTCATTGCGGGCAAAAGGCAGCCCCATACAGGCGGCAAAGATGGTCGAGGAATTATTAGGATCAATGATGACTTTGGAGATAATTCTTTGTTCTTCTAGACCCAATTTGGTCCAAGTTTGCCCAGCATCCATACTTCGGTACAATCCATCGCCGATAAATGGGAAGCCGGAGATATTAGGATCGCCCGTTCCAACATAAACGATATCTGGGTTTTGGGGATCCAATTCAATATCCCCAATCGACAAAAATACTTGATCATCAAAAATCGGTGTCCAATCCATTCCTCCATTGGTGGTTTTAAATACTCCACCTACAGAAAAGCCGGCGTAAATAATGTCTTCATCGGTGGGATGAACAGCTACGGTATTGATTCTTGCTCCAATATTTCCTGGCCCCTGAGTCGTCCAATCCAAGTCGAATCCATCAATCGATCTAGATTGTGCTTGGGTCTTGATTTGGTTGAGGGCTTTGGAATAAGCCTTCATGGCAAATTTGCCATCTGCACCAGCTCTTTGGAGGAAGAATTCATCAGCCGGACCATGCTTTTGTTCTAATTTATTTTTGGGGGTAACTTCTGGTGTTGCTTGTTGGCAAGCCTGAAAGCTAAGTAGAGTCATCGCACAGCATAGGAATAATTGAACGGTAGAAATATTGATTTTCATCGGAGATGATTTAGGGAGTTGGTAAAAGTGGGCTTATTAGTAAAGATTACTCTCGATATTTTTTTTAAAAGTAATCCTTTTTTACCAAGGTAAGTGTAAGGTATCTGTCAATTGAAAAAGAATATGGAATATCCACGGGGAAGGTTTTGGTTAATCAGCAAATACTATTGCCAAAATCAAATCCCAAGAACTTTCGGACCATTCAATATTCGAGATTGGCTAATGGATATTCGGTATTCCCTCCCGCTAAAACGCCAAGGAATCCCCTACCTTTAAACGTCCCAATTGGCGAGGAATCACATGCACGCCAAAGGCGGCACCACCGCGCTCATGCCGACGATAAGCCGCGAGCGTCCGCAGGGGCTCCGAATCTGGATGCTTGAGTTTGGTTTGCGGATCAATAGTAATGAGGACGCAACGCTTACAAGATCCTACCACGTCAAATTCCAGATCTCCGATGCGAAAAGAGGTCCAAGTGTCTTCCGCGAAAGCGGCACAACCTTTTACGATGATATTTGGACGAAAGCGCTCCATCCTTACGGGGTCTTTGATTTTAGTATTCAAATCGGCTAAGGAAGCTTCTGAGACCAGCAATAGCGGAGCGCTATCTGCATAGCTGACGAGGTCTCCTGCTTGGCCACCATTTTTGGCCAACATGGGGCGATTACTATTTGTATTGCTAAAAATTAGGCGGCAAGGGGTCTTTAAGAAATCAGAAAACCATTGGTCGATCTTTGAGCTCGTAGTAGTACCACTGACCGTTTGTTTCCATATTTCAAAATTGAAATCTGCAGCGGCGGAGGAATGTAAAGGAGTGGTACCGATCAATTTTTCTTGATAGAATATGGATAATTCGGCTTCGCCAATCGCTGCTTGTACCTCCAATAATTGAGGATATTTTCTAGACGTGATGGCAACATTATTTTCATCCACCAATGCCCATCTCCGATCGTATTGCAATCCTATTTTTTCAACTTCACAAACTTCGAGGTGATTCCCTGCAATGGATTTAATCGGATAGATGGAGAGTTGGGAAACAATGGTCATATTGGGTTTTATAAATGGAGTATTTGAAATAAAAACCTAGATTTTTGAAATTACTTCGAGCGCAATTTCACCCCAATATAAAAAGTTTTGGGTTGAGCAGGACCAAAGACGAAATTACTGTCTCGATTTTTACCAATGTCAAAACTTTCTTGATAAGCATTAAAAAGGTTTTTAACTCCACCGTAGATTTCCATATTGGCATCCACATTTTGCAAACCAAAGGTATAGCCCAATTTGGCACTCCACTCGTGAAAAGTGGGGGTCGTGATGATTTCATCAACTTCCTGATTCGGCGCACCTGCAAAATGTGGAACTTTCATTTTCCCAGTATAATTATAATTCAAATTGGCACTTATCTTTTTGTTGGGGGTAAAGTTTAGGGTGGCAAAACCATAATCGCGTGGCGTTCGAATAAATTCTCTAATCCCGGGTATACCATCAATGTATTCTACAGGATTGGCGAATTGACTCGATTGTAAAGTGAAGCCTGTTTCCAGTTGTACTTTGCGATCATAATTGACGCGTAGTTCCAAGGTTCCACCTTGTACGATGGCTTCTTGTCCATTTTGTTTTTCAAACAATTCTCCAAAAGCATCCATCCCAATCGGTTCTAAGAAAAAGGCATTTTGCAAACGGGTATAAAATCCTTCTAAAGTAAAGCCAGCAACAAAATGCTCTGTGGGTACATCAAAATTGACCGAACCACTTAAACTCTGAGATTTCTCCGGAATCAAATCAGGGGATAGTAAGACCCGCGAAATCCCACCACCTGCAAAAGCAATGTGTAGATCAGAATCAAAAGCCTGCGGTGCGCGGAAACCAGTACCGTAATTTAGCCGAAACTGGGTAAAGGCTTGGTGCTTATACAATAAAGAAAACCTAGGACTAAAAAGTGGCTGGTCGATCAAATTGTGATCATCCATTCTTACGCCAGAGAGTAAAGTAAGGTCTGGCAATATTTCCCAATCACTTTGTACAAAAACACCTAAGTCTCTAGTCGTTTGATCGACCAAATAGCGATAAGCAGGAATCTCATCATAGACATCATCCAATACATATTCGGTTCCAAAAGTGATTACATTTTGACCTTTTAAAAACTGCTTGATCCGGTGATTTAGTTGAATCCCCACGTTATAAGTACTGACATCCGAAATTCCATACGGTGGATTTTCTAAGTGTTCCTGCAATGCTTCTCCCTCATCTGGCAGAATCCCCGTATAGTGTTTTCGAGCGGTATTTTGCCAAGCTACATAAGTAATTAAAGAGCTTTGATCTTCATTAAAATTGATTTGATAATCGGCACTTGCCATCCAGACATTATGGGTGCGCTCTTCGGATTGTTGTGTCAAGTAAGCAGGTTTGTCAAATACCATTTCTCCACCGTAACGAAATTCATTGAGGTTGCTGAGACTGAATTCGATTTTTTGATTTTCACTGGGTGTAAAAAAAGCATTGGTGCCTAAAGAGGTATTTTCGATGAGTGGAATTTCAGAAAAATTATCGGCATTGTGATCATACATTTCTCGATCTCTTCTGTTGAGAAAAAAGGAAAGACCAGACTTTTTAGATTTGGATAAAACAGTCGCATTACCTAGTACCTGATGATCAGAAGATTGACCATTGATATTTTGATAATTATAATGGAGTTCGTAACTGTTCTCCTTTGGAATTTTTGTAATCACATTAACGGTACCTCCTATGGCACTCGAACCATAAAGCGAAGCTCCTCCCCCTCTCACCACTTCTATTCGATCGATCATATTGACAGGCAATTGTTCTAATCCATAAAGCCCAGTCAATGGACTAAATATGGGACGGCCATTGATCAGAATTTGAGAATATCCTCCCGCTAAACCATTCATTCGAAGTTGGGTATAATTACAAGTCTGGCAATCTGTCTCTACTCTTAAGCCCGGTTGAAATTTTAGTCCTTCTGAAAGATTACAGGCTTGTACATTCTCTAATGCCTCACTGGTCATTACATTGACGATAACAGGCGAATTGATTTGTCGCTTAAAAGTCTTCGTTCCAGTCACTACGACTTCACTGAGGACAATGGATTCCTGCAAATTAAAAGGCAATTCAATTTTGGAATGTTCTTTATCGATCGTCACTTGAGTAGTAACTTGTTGGTAGCCTACGTAGGAAGCCGCCACGGAGTAAGTGCCATAAGGCAAATCCGTCAATTGATACTGTCCTTCCTGATTTGTAGTGGTACCAAAGGTCGTTTCGGCAATAAATACTTGGGCAAATCCGGCTGGATTGCCATCAACGCTAACTGTTCCAGTAATGGAACCACTCTGGGAAAAGCCGATTAAAGCACAGCAAAGGAAGCAGATCGTAAAAATTTGTTTAACCATAATTAGTATTTAGTACTACAAAAATAAAAAGGATGTCGGCTAGGATAACACCTAAATCGAAT
>CAYQRA010000571.1:0-4891 GCA_964419315.1 uncultured Saprospiraceae bacterium
GCATATTGCGATGGGATATGTGGCGTAACGATGAGTTCAATGTCCTTGTCTATTGCTTCGCCTTTAAAATATTCTGCCACCGAATCAATAAAGCGAACAACTTCCGTTTTGCGGGCGCGAACTTTCATTTTGTTAAAGTTCAGTTTTCGGAAATCCATTAATTCATTAATCAGTCTTTCGAGTCGTTTTGAATTTTTATGGATGATGAGATGTTTGGAATGAACCTCATCGGGTAGGTCATTGGTATGGTCGTTGAGAATATCTTCTAAGGGATTGAGAATTAGCGTTAGGGGAGTTCTAAATTCGTGAGAAATATTGGTGAAAAATTGAAACTTCTTTTTGTTTAGTTCTTCTTCCTGTTGTCGAACCTGTCTTTCATTTTCTCGCTCTTTTCGAGCCAATACTCGCATCCGCATTATTCTAAAGAAGACGTAAAGCGTTGCCAAAAACAAAAGAATATAAATGACGAATCCTGTGTTGGATTTCCACCAAGGCGGCAAGACTTTTATCTTTAGCGTAACCGGTTCTTCATTCCAAAGCCCATCATTATTGGCAGCCTTTACCTTAAAAACATAATCGCCACTTTGTAGCGAAGTATAGGTGGCACTGCGACTATTGCCGACATAATTCCAACTGTCTTCTAAACCTTCGAGATAATAAGCAAATTGGTTTTCTTCTGCCCGAGTAAAACTGATTCCGGTATATTCTATGGTGAAAACAGACTGTCTATAATTGAGGGTGATGCTTTCGGTTTCACTCAATACTTTATTGAGTGGCGTATCTTCTTCTTGCGTACTTACGGTCTTATTAAATAATTTTAAATTGGAAAGGTAGACTCTGATTTTAGATTTATTGGTGGGGATAGAATCGGGGGAAAAATAATTTATACCACCCATAACATTTCCAAAATAGAGGAGCCCATTTTTATCTTTGAGTACCGCGTTATTATTAAAGTCATCAGAAATCAAACCATCTTCTTTGCTGTATTTTCTGATCTCCTTATTGGCTAAATCAATGGAAGAAAGTCCGGAGCGACCACTTGCCCAGATTTGTCCGGATTCACCTTCGATGATAGCAGAAACCGTTTGTTGATTAAAACCATTGCCTTCATTATACCAAGAAAAAAGATCTTGTTCTATTTGGTAACGACATATGCCTGCTCCGTCTGTACCAATCCAAATATCTCCATTGGATGCCTCAAAAATGCAAAGAATCTTATTGAGACTTACGTGCTCGTTGGATTCTTCGAGCCATCTATCGCGGAAAGAAATTACTTCTGACATCTGATCTCCAGTAAAAACGATTTTAAATAAACCTTTAGTGCTACCAATCCAAATTTGATCTTTTTCGTCAATCAGTATTTTTCGTAAGTCGTAATTGGGAATACCATATTTGGCCAATTCTGGGTCATCATAATATTGGAAGGTTTCTGTTTTGGGATCGAATGAATTTAGCCCCTTGCCAAAAGTTCCAAACCAAATCATTCCTTTGGAGTCTTCGGCAATGCTAAGAATACGATTTGAGATTAGTTGGCTATTGGTGTTTTCTTTAGTGTATTGAATAAATTCTTTTTGACCTTTCTTCCTTAAGAAAATTCCTTCATCCCAACTACCTACCCATAAGTTTTGTTGTCGGTCGATGAATACGGTTTGTGCCGCTGCGCCATATTTGCCTTGATAGTCTTTGTTTTGTGGACTTAGAAAATGATTAAAATTTTTATTGCTTTTGTCGTAATAGTCCAAGCCACCCCCATCCATGCTGATCCAAATATTGCCCGCTTGATCTTCGACCATTCCGGTTACAGAACCATTTTTGAGCGTATTGCTATCATTGGGTAATCCTTCGATGCGACTAAATTTATTGTGGAGGGGATCGTATACATCTACTCCCTTGTCGTAATAGCCAATCCACAAGCGATCTTCTGTATCGAAAAAAACAGACCAGATAGAATTAGACTTGAGGCCATCTACTCGATTTTTATCGTGCAATAATATTTTGATTGTTTTTCCTTCGGAATCAAGAATAAATAAACCATCGTTTTCTGTTCCACAAAAAATATGACCTTCTTTGTCTTGAGCTAAAGAGAGTATTCGTTTTTCCGTTAAGGGAAAATGCTCCAAGTTCTTTAAGGTCAATTTTTTAGCATTGAGACAGGACGTTTTATAGACCCCTTTGTATTGACTGCCGATCCAAAGATTATTCAAGTCATCGATGAACAATTTGTTGAGGGGATAGTCGAGCGTTACCTCTCCTTGCTCGGTAAGCATACGAGCAGAATTGATAGTGCCTTTTTGGGCATCGTAAAACTTTAAGCCTTGTTGGCTCGCAGCATAAAGTACTCCGGAAGAACTGGTAGCAAAATCATTGATGTCTAAAGGAATTCCTTCTTTTTGTACAAAAGCAGTAGGAACTTGTATCGCCACTAGACTATTGGCAGGGATGAGAAAAAGACCATAATGTTTGGTGCCCAGAAAAATTTCTCCATTGCCTCCCTCGGTGATGGCGACAATGGATAAATTCTTTTCATTGCTATCTCTGGTATATTCAAATTCAATAGTAGAAAAACGACTCAATGCTCGGTCATATAGATTGAGCCCTCCATCGGAGCCCACCCAGATTCGATTGCTTTTGTCCTGAAATACCGCATTGATAATATTGCTATTGATCGAGGTAGAATCTTTCCAATCATGATGAAAAGAAGTATATCCGACTCCATCGTACCTATGCAAACCTGCACCATAGGTTCCTATCCAAATAAAACCTTGATGATCTGCGGTGATGGTGGTAATTCCACGCTTGGAAAAACCTTCTTTGGTTTTGACGAAACTATAATCGGATTGTTCTATTTGGCTAAAAAGAGAAGGAGAGAAGAGGCCAATTAGTCCAAACAAAAAGATTCCTTTTTGTAGAGAAAAGTATTTGGATAAAGTCCAACTAAAGCTCAAACCAAGCTCGAGAAGGAAGGTACTGAAAGTACTAAATTTTGTGTAATTTTCTCTGAGCATAATCCCTTTTTAGATGAATCTAAATATTAATGAAATATAACAAAAGGACTTGACATTTTCAGTGAATAGAGCGATTAAAGTGAGCTCATTTTTTGAAAAAATAAAGAAGAAGAGGTAAAATCATTTATTTTTCATTTCTTGTTACTAAGTGCTATTATTTGTACTTATATTTTTGTTGAAATAAGAACCATTCGAATATGAAATACCCAATGAAAATTAATGTTTTTTACCTACTTGTTGGCTTGAGCTTTTTGCTGGCTTGTCAGGATGTTGCTACTGCGCCCAGCAGTCAGAAGGAAAAGGTGCCTTCCGAGAAGGAAGCAGTGATCTTCGATGCCGAATTGGCCAAAAAATACGGTGCGGATGAATATGGGATGCGCCAATATGTAATTGCTTTTTTAAAAAAAGGCCCTAATCGAAATCAAGATTCATTGACTAGCGCTAAGCTGCAAAATGCGCATATGGAAAATATTGGACGTCTTGCGGAAGAAGGAAAACTCATCGTGGCTGGGCCCTTCTTGGATGATACAGATTTACGAGGAATTTATGTGTTTGATGTAAAAACAGTGGAAGAGGCGGAAGCACTCACCCAAACCGATCCTGCCATCCAGGCGGGTTCATTGATTATGGAATTGCATCCTTGGTATGGCTCCGCCGCGATGATGGCCATTCCTGAAATCTATCCTAAGCTTTCTAAAGTGAAAATATAGACTGTTCGTCACGACTTACAAGTCGTAGATGGATCAAGGCCGAGGTCTCCGACCTTGATGCTAAGTATTCTATAAATTCTACTCAGCAAGGAGTGGTGTCGGTCGGAAGACCTATATTTAGGTCCGCGTATTACCTGCAGGTAATGGCGAACAATAGTGTTTAGATTTTGAGGGAAATGTATTTTTTAGGATGAGAAAGAGGTGGGGCAATAGTGTCTAAGTTTAAATCACATGCTAAATAAAAAAATCCTCCACGACCCAAAGGCAATGAAGGACTGATATCAATAGGCCTCGTGGCCTCTCCTAATTGGTATTTTTACAGCGATCTGATCGCAGTTTTTTTACTTTACGCTACTTTCCACCGCCAATACTTTGCTTTTTTGGCGATCAATACTGGCGCTCGTTTTTTGTCCTTTATTACATCGCTTCATGCATTTTTTAGAACAGTTCTTTTTATCTTTTTGGCTAGCACCTTCTCCTACCATTTGATTCACTTTCATGACAGGAGTAGTCCCATTTCCCATTCCAGTTTGCGCCGTTTTTGCCCCCTTACAACATAGGCTAATATCGCAGCCTGGAGGGCAATCTTTAGGATCACAATTACTCGGATCACATTTTTGCTTGGCTTTTTCGGAGCTTTGTCCCCTCATCAATACCATAGAAGCAGCTGCGTTTTCTGCTTGAGCCGTTTTCATTTTATTACAAGGCTGATTACATGATTTTTTAGCTTGCGCTTGAAGCGTACCTACGGATAGAAAAAGTCCAAGACAAAGAAGTAGTGATAATTTTAAGGCTTTCATTTTAATAGATGTTTTATGATTTATTCGCTCAGGTCCGCTGAACTACCGGATAAATTGCCCAACAAAGTTATCGGAAGGCTCCTCGGAAAGCTCCTTTCTAGCTGTTATTGACCTGTTAAAGAGCTGTTAAACCCTAGCGATTCCCCTGATATTTTCTTTAATTGTAAGGGTAAAAGTATGGGACTACTCCAAAGATGGAACTAAACTTTTGCAGATTCGTAAAACTTGTATCAAGCTTTAAAGACCTTTAAGCACTCCTTTTTGATGAAAAGAAATAGTACTGTTCTCCTTATCGCCGCCTCTGCTTTAGCACTGATCGGACTTTTGTTTCTACAAGTGAAGTGGATGCAACAGTCGCGGGATTTGATCGAAGAGC
>CAYQRA010000572.1:0-4880 GCA_964419315.1 uncultured Saprospiraceae bacterium
CCCGAAATACCTTACAGAAAAATAATGGTAATGGTACTTTTAGTGAAATTGGCCAATTGGCAGGAGTCCACCAAACAGATTGGAGTTGGAGTGCGCTATTTGCGGACTTTGACAATGATGGTTGGCAAGATTTATTTGTGACGAATGGCTATCGAAAAGATTTAACCAATATGGATTTTGCGACTTATAGTCGCCAAGTAAGTGCTTCGCCTATCGGAACCGATAAGGCCAAAGAAGAAAAGATGTTTAAGAAATTACAAGACTTACCAGAGATTAAAATCCATAATTTTATTTTTCAAAATACCCGAACTTTAACCTTTAAAGACCAGTCTCAAAATTGGGGATTTACGAATCCCACCTATTCCAATGGTTGCGCTTATGTCGACCTAGATTTGGATGGCGATTTGGATTTGCTTGTTAGCAATATTGACGAAAAGGCAAGTCTTTATGAAAATAAACTAAACCTTTTAGCTAAGGAGAAACGCCCCAATTATTTAAGAATAAAAATAAAAGGAGATAAAGGAAACTCCGCAGGTATTGGAACAAAAATTAGTATCCAAGCTAATGGACAAAGCCAGCATCGTTTTGTGTCTCCATATCGTGGTTACCTATCTTCTGTAGATCCCATTCTGCATTTTGGTTTAGGGAAAAATACGATCGTAGAAGAAGTGAAAATCAAATGGCCAGATGGGAAAGAACAAGTCTTAAAAGATGTTCCAAGTAATCAAGTTTTATTGCTTGAGCAAAAAAATGCGCAAGTAAATTCAGAAAAAATAGTAGATCAAAAAGCAAAGCTCCTTGAGGAGGTTAGTCAATCCCTTCAGGTTGATTTTGTCCATCAAGAGAAGGATTTTGCAGATTTTAAAGTACAACCCATATTGCCACATAAGCATTCGCAAAATGGTCCGAGTATCGCCGTTGGAGATATTAATGGTGATGAGTTAGATGATTTTTTTGTTGGTAGTTCGGCTGGCTTTCCAGCCTATTTTTTCGTACAAAACGAATCTGGAAATTTCTCTAAAATAAAAATGCCACTCGACTCGATGTATACAGACATGGGGACTTTGTTATTTGATGCTGACCAAGATGGGGACTTAGATTTATATGTTGTAAGTGGTGGCAGTCGTTTTCCTGATCCCCAAAAATATCAAGATCGTTTATACCTCAATGATGGTCGTGGAAATTTTGCAAAAACGAAACAGGCAATTCCCACCATGACAGCTAGTGGCGGTAGTGTGATCGCTGGTGATTATGATCAAGATGGGGATTTGGATTTATTAGTAACGGGAAGGCTTGTTCCGGGAAGTTATCCACTGCCAGCACAAACCCACCTTTTGCGAAATGATTCGAAAGATGGGAGTTGTCTATTCACCGATGTGAGTAAAGATCTTTTACCAAAAGAGGGGCATCTTGGATTGGTGTCCGGAGGATTATTTACAGATTTTGATAATGATAATCAGTTAGATATTCTCTTGGTTGGGGAATGGATGCCTATTACTTTACTAAAAAATAAAGGAACAAAATTTGCCGAAGTATCCTCCTCTGCAAGTGGAATTAAAAACTCCAATGGTTGGTGGAATAGCATCTCCGGAGCCGACTTCGACAAAGACGGAGACATTGATTATGTCTTGGGCAATCGTGGACTGAATTCCTTTTACCAAGGAAATGCAAAAGAACCCTTACAGATATTTGCCAAAGATTATGATAAAAATGGCCGGGTAGATCCGGTAATGGCTCATTACATCAATGGTGAAAATTATATTGCTCCTTCCAGAGACATGTTGATCGAACAAATCAATTCGATGAAAGGACGTTTTAAAACCTATAAGTCCTATGGGGAGGCTACTTTTGATCGATCTTTCACCCAAGAGGAAATAGGAGATGCCTACGTTGTTAAAGGGACTAATTTTTCTAGCAGCTATTTGGAAAATTTAGGGGATGGAAAATTCGCATTGCGTGCACTTCCACAAGCCGCTCAAATAGCTCCCATCTATGGAATTCAAATCTATGATGTTAACCAAGATGGACATTTAGATCTTTTGTTGGTTGGTAATTCTTATGCCTCAGAAGTTATGCTTGGCCCTTATGATGCTTGTAAAGGGTTGACTTTGTTAGGAGATGGGAAAGGAGGTTTTAAGGAAGTCGATATCCGAAAAAGTGGCTTCTTTTCGGACCTAGATGCTAAGGCTTTGGCGAGAATCAATATCGGCCAAAATCAAGATCATTTTTTAGTCAGTCGGAATCGAAGTTCTCTGCAAGTTTTTACTGCGAATACGGCAAAGGAGTCCAAGAGTTTTTCTTTGAAAAAAGAAGATCAATTTGCGATCATCCAAATGCCGACTGGACAAAATTATAAAATAGAATTTTATCATGGCACTGCTTATCTTTCTCAATCTTCAAGGAGTATAAAATTCCCAGCTGATGCAGACAAAATAAGTATCTTTGACAGCCGTGGAAATGAAAGAATTATCAATAGAGTTTATTCTAAATAATTTCGTATGAAACTGAATTATCTTTTATTACTATCCTGCGTTGGCAAAATACTCCTGTAGCTTTGGCTACACTCCATTTTTGCCGCCTTGATTAGCAATAAAATCTTAATGCCCATTCTATACGAAACCACTTTAGTATAAACTCTAATCATTAAATAAAACCTTCGTAAGACCATACGATTATGTTAAGGTCAATTTTTTCCCTAAGCATTTTATGCCTTTTAGTGGCTACTGCCTGCGACCCTTCCGCGAGCAGAACGGATGCGGTATTTCAGCTTTTAAGCAAAGCCGAAACAGGAATTGACTTTGTCAATGTTATCGAAGAAACGGATAGTTTCAACATGTACACCTTTATGAATATTTATACCGGAGGTGGGGTAGCAGTAGGAGATCTAAATAATGATGGCTTGGAAGATTTATTCTTTAGTGGCAATCGAGTAACGAGCCGACTGTATCTCAATAAGGGTGACTTGAAATTTGAAGACATCACCGCATCTGCTGGAGTTCAAACGGATCGATGGTGTGCGGGAGTTGCCATGGTGGACATCAATCAAGATGGTTGGTTGGATATCTATGTCAGTGTCAGCGGTGTTGGGAGTGAGGAAGAAAAATCCAATTTGCTTTTTATCAATCAGGGAGATGAAACGTTTAAAGAAAAGGCACTTGATTTTGGTTTGGCAGATCCCGGTCAGATTATGCAATCTAGTTTTTTTGATTATGACTTAGATGGAGACTTGGACGTCTATTGTATTCTCAATCCGGTGAACTATACCATGTCTAATGTCAACAAGGTCAAGAAAAGATCTTTGAATGGAGAAAATGAGAGTACAGATCGACTTTACCGAAATAATGGCGATAATACTTTTACAGATGTCTCGAGTGCGGCTGGAATTTTGGTAGAAGGCTATAGCCTTGGTTTAGCCACCGCGGATATCAATAAAGATGGTTGGCCAGATATCTATGTCTCCAATGATTTTCTAACGAGTGATATATTATACCTCAACAATCAAGATGGTACTTTTTCTAATCGCGCGGCTAGTCATCTCGATCATACCAGCTTTGCCGGTATGGGCAATGATGTTGCCGATTTTAATAATGACAGTTGGCCCGATATCATGGTGGTAGATATGCTACCAGAAGATAATTATAGAAGAAAAATGATTATCCCAAATACGAGTTATGATAAGTTCCAACTAACGCTCAAAATGGGCTACGAACCTCAGTATACCCGAAACACCTTACAAAGAAATAACGGTGATGGTACCTTTAGCGAAATTGGCCAAATGGCGGGGGTAGATCAAACAGATTGGAGTTGGAGTAGTTTGTTTGCTGACTTCGATAATGATGGAGATAAAGATCTTTATATCACCAATGGCTTTCTACGCGATGTGGGCAATTTAGATTATATCAATTACCAAAGAAAAAGCAATTCTCCTTTTGGAAAAAAAAGTGAACAGTTTAAAAAGCGACTCAAAGCCATTAAAGCGCTGGGTGCGGTAAAAGTGGAGAATTATGTTTTTGAAAATAAAGGAGGGATCAACTTTGCCAAGAGAAATAAGGCTTGGGGGTTTGGACAAGAAAGTAGTTCTAATGGGGCCACCTTCGCCGATTTAGACAATGATGGAGACCTGGAAATGATCGTAAATAATGTCAATGATCCTGCTTTTATCTATGAAAATAAAAGTAACGAATTGGAAGGTGGAAATTATTTGCAAATTGCTTTGGAAGGTGCCCCTAAAAACAAACAGGGCATCGGAGCTAAAGTAAGCATCAAGACGGAGGAGCAGGAACAATATTATGAACATAATCTTTATCGTGGCTACGAATCCTCGGTAAGTCAAATCATCCATTTTGGAGTCGGATCAAATCAGACCATCGAAAGTTTGAAAATCATTTGGCCGGATGGGAAAGTAGAAGAGCAAACTGCTATTGCTGCCAATCAAAGAATCACTCTGAATTATAAGCAAGCAAAAAAGCTAGAAGCACCAATTGCGAATATTCAAGATCCCTTATTCAAGAAAAAGAATGCTGCCCATCAATTGCATTTTAAACATCAGGAAAATGATCAGGTAGATTTCAAAGTACAAGCTTTGCTTCCGCACCAGCATGCTCAGAATGGCCCCGGTATTGCCGTAGGAGATGTCAATGGCGATGGACTGGAGGATTGTTACATTGGCGGAGCTAGTGGTTATCGTGGGACTTTATTTGTTCAAGAAAAAGGTGGAAGCTTTATTAGTAAAACGTTGCCACATCATGCAAGCGAAGATATGGCTGCTTTGTTTTTTGATGCGGATAAAGATGGTGCGCAAGATTTATTTATTGTCAGTGGCGGGAGTAAGTTTCCAATGGATTCTCCGAAGTATAAAAACATCGCCTATCGCAATAATA
>CAYQRA010000573.1:0-4876 GCA_964419315.1 uncultured Saprospiraceae bacterium
CTTTCATCAATATTAGAGATTCGAGAATTAAGTTTAGAAAGTTTTTTATCAGATAAACCTCCTTCACTAATTTTTCCTTGAAGTCTATTTTTTGTTTTATTCAAACTTGTAATCCTAGTACCAATTTCTGTTTTTAATTTTTCTGCTTCTTTAGGATCTTTCCAAATCATGCCATTAGGGTCAATTAATTTTATCGGGTTGTTTAATACATAATGATATGGACTCCAAGGCTCTTGTTTTCCAATATCTGCCATGGGGTCTACAGAACTAAACCGACCAATCGCCGGATCATAAAACCTCGCTCCATAGTCACTCCAATTCAACCCAAACTCCTCATTCAACTCCTTCCCATTATACTGATACTGATTCTGCGTAGGCTGCGTCGGATAAAAAGGCCCCTCATGACCCATCCCGAACGGGTAATAAGCTCCCCTTCCGCTTAGCGGTTCCTTCTCTTGTCGAATTGCCATTCGCCACCCTTCGGGATCGTTCAGTCATGCAACAACTCACTTTCATACCCTCCAATCTGTATCTTCGAATCTTCATTTTTATCCGAAAAATACACTCGGCCATTGCCCAGATGATCGCGGATTACCTATTCGTATCTAAAGCTATCAATTAAAGTTGGGATTTCCGAATTATACATCGGAATTGCTCGACCTTCCGCGTGGTAGAGGGCTTCGATTTTATCGCCATCGTATTCTACTCCTGAAGGTAGGTATTCTTTGACGATGCTGCCGTTGACTTTTTTGACTTGTTTGGTGCCTTTGGCATCGTAGGAAAACTCTATGAGGCCCTCTTCTGCGCCCAGATTAAAGGTAATCTCCTCTGGTAAATTTAAGTGATTGTATTTGATTAGGGAAATATTTTTCCCGGGGTCTTTTATTAAATTGCCATTGCTGTCATAGACAAAATCGCTGGTGAGGTATCGAATGCCACCGTCGTCTTTGTTTTCGTCGCTAAGGTTGATGAGCTGATTGGCTTCATTATAATCGTAGTCTAGGATATCCGTATAATCCCAGGCGAAACCGCTGCCTTCGTCGCAATTGCCGATCCCGCCACCGCGACGGAGTTTTAGGATATTCCCTCTTTTGTCGTATTGGATAGTGGGGAATGGGCTACTGATGCCTTGGCCTGCTGGACCTCCAGCTACTTCTCTACTATCGACGGTGTATTTATTGCTGACTTGCATTCCTAAATCGCCAATGTCTTCGCCAAAGGTGGCGCGTTTGAGGCGATCCAATTCGTCGTAACGGTAACCATAATAGTGTTGGTCTCTGCCCTTGACTTGCCATTTTACCCAAGCAATATTGCCATTGTATTGGGGAAAGGCTTGCAAGGGATAATTGGCTTCTTGGTAATGAAATTCCATTCCAAATAAATCTTCTAAGTCGAGGTCGTTGGCAGTACCACCGCCACCCGTATTGCCACCGCCACCAGAACCAATGGTATAGGTTCCTCCGGGGCCACCAATCGGAATGCTTTGTACGATGCTATAGCCACCTTTTAAAAAGGCTAATTCATGATCGAATAAATAAATCGAAGAACCATCACAAAGCATTACTCGGTGGAGTTGAGTCGGAAAAGGAATATTATTCGCTCTTAGGTAGGGGATGACCTCTGCTCGCAAATAGGCTAAGGAGGCCAATTGAGCTTGAATCTGCTCCGCAGAACAATTGGGACTTGGTAGAAAACAATCTTCTATGCATTTGGATGTAAAGGTCAGATCAACTTCTACGGCATCTATCCCGAATCGCTTGTTGCTGAGGTTAGCTTCGGCAATATCGACCAATAAGACCACTTGGACATCTTCTACTTCTGTAGCACTCAACATCGGTTCTGGCATCAAATTAAGAATACCCGCTTGATCCACATTTAGAAATAAGGCTCCTCCGGTCAAAGGAATTAATTGATCAGCAATGGCCAAACCTATTTTTGCGCGTACTCCTTCTGCTTCCCAATCTTGGATTTCTACATTGGCTGACCAAGCAGTAATGGTAATCTCGGAATTGTCTAAAAATAATCGTCCTACGTCCCAGGCTACTTCGGCGCGGGTATAATTTTCAACAGAAAAACTATCAAGGTCCCAAGCTACATCATCGTCAATTTTTGAAAAACGATAGGTAGGATGAAAATTTCTTAGGTCCAAGATATTATCATCTTGAAAGTGATTCCCGAAAGCATTGCTTTCTTCTAAACTTATGGCCGCAAATTTTTCGCTTGTTGGACAAGTAGGGACGGGAGGGCCTTCCGTGATAGTGCTATCACAGCAGATTCTTTGGGCGCCCGTCCATATGCAGATTGGGCTGGTACAGGTCGTGGTGGCGATCGTTACTCCTCCGGCAGGACAAGTTCCAGTATCTACATTTTTACCTGTGATAATAATGGGAGATGGATTTCCTAAACTCAAGGTATGCCAATCCTCAGATATTGGAGAAAGCAAATCTTCGTACAATACGCTAATCCGAGTACCACAAGGCAGGGTATAAGCAGAGCTCCAGCGAGGATTAGAAGATTCTTGCGAGGAGTTACTTTCTTGGGTGGTTTCTCCATCTTGAGAAAAGATGATACTGGCATTTGTGGGATCAATATTTACATAAGGATCGCTTGGTTCGTGAGATACCCTAAACTTAATGATTACTTTTCCTATAATGTTGGTATTACTTTGGCGACTGGTACTGACGTTGAGCTCATAATTGATATTGGACAGACCATTGGCTATCCCCCATTTTCCAATGGCGTATTCTATTACGGTTTTAACGGCATTTTCGAAGAGTGGAAAGTTATTTACATTGGGACTTGGAGAATAGAGAATAAGGTCATTTGGGTTTACGCCACCTCCATTTAAACCCGGATAAGTGGTTAGTACGCTTGATGGATTAAGATCAACTATGATCTCTCCTGTCGGATTTAAAGTGGCTAATTTTAATTGATCAATATAGCCCAAGCCATTTTCCAGTTGGTCGGCGGTATAGGCATTCCATTTAGAAATAGATACGCTATTTTCTTCTGCTGTTCGCAATACCTCTTCACCTCCATCTCCACAATCTCGGACCACCACTTTATCGTAGCCCACTTTTACTTGCTGGCTATTCTCAACATTCGTATACGTCCAGCCTTGCTGACTAATTTGATAGGTACAATCTTCTTCTGATACCGAATAGTTTACTTCACAACCAAAGCCATCAATCAAAATATTGACTCCAGAATTTCGTAGGTTGATCATTTCAATAAAAGTCATATTCTGACTTCCGGTATTTCCGACAACAACAAAATTTTGATCGGCAGCCGTCACTTCAATTTCTTGTAAAATGGCATATACCCCAGGAATCATCGTCAGTTCTTCTTCGAGGTAATAAGCGGTACTGCTGTCGCAAAACTGAATGAGGTAAAGTTGAGTTGGAAAGAGCGTAGTGCTTGGATCCGTAGCTGCTAGTCCGGCTTGCAAACCAGTTTGTACAATTCCAGATAATCCATTTCCATCAGCGGTACAAAGGCTAAAGAAATTTTCGCAGCCCGGGATATATTCACAATTTTCCTCTGGTTGCACAAAAGCAGGGCTTCCTTCACTTCGCAAAGCCAAAAGGTTGGTGACACTTTTTTCCGTACTTTCTCCTCCCCCAAAATCTAGCGCAATCTCTTGTGTTTCACTCGTTAGTTTTTTACATTCTTCGATTACAAAACCTCCTTTCACAAAAGGCAACTCATTTTCCAATAAAAGTCGAGTGCCTTCATACAATTGAACTTTATAAAGATGAGTGGGATAAACAATATTGCTTGCGGTAGTATTGCTAACCATGCTATTGACTACTTGCATGGAAAGTTCTTGATCGGCGATATCATTAGGAGTACCACTTAGGTTTCCCAATGGGAGTAAACCAACACCACCTTCTGCTTCACAAGGATCGAAACAATCAATATTGACATTATCAAGTTGTCTAAATTCTAAAAGACCATCCAAGTCTACATCATAAGCACAGTAGGTTTCTCGGATAGAATCTTCCGGTGAAACACAAGCACCATCAAATTCTAAATGCCGATTTTGATCCAAGGGCAAGCGGTTGATTCCGGTCAACCAACCTCGTACATTATAGCTGTAACCAATTTTTTGTAAAAACTCCGTATGCTCTCCTCCAATAGATTTTCCAATCAATTCATCTCGATGATTATAGCCTTGACTGCTAAGCAATACCCAAGGATCATAATTGATTTTATGCCAGGTTTCTTCTAGTCGAAAAGAATGATCATAGGTATATCTTTCTCTTACTTTGATAATACCATTGTGGTTTTTCGTAAGATTTTCTACGATGTCGGTAGCACCATAATAAGAGTTGGAAAATCCATCTGCTCCGCCTTGATGATTGGCAACATTGGTAGTCGTAAGCCGACCGATATCATCATAAAAATAAGTAGTTGCCAATCCCGCACCTCCTCCATCTAAACTGGCGACTTCTTCTTTGGTGAGTTTACCTTTGACGGCACCGCTACCATTATCATAATAGTTTTCAATTAAAGTAGTTCCTGATTTAGAAGTTGTTTTGGGGCGACCGTAGGCATCATAATCATAAATCAACTCATTATTATTGGCATCTTTAGAGACGTTTAATTTATCCCCTTTTTCATCATTGGTATTATAATACTGAAACCTTTGTACTCCTGCATCTGGAATTTTTTTGGATTCTAGTCGATTATAGGAATCGTAAGTATATTTATAAGCAGCAGGATGATCGATGCTAGAAGTTTCGGGAGGCATTACCCCTTCGAGATTTCCTCGATCATCATATTTGTTATAAGTATCTACTTTTTGTCCTGCATTCACATAGCGACGGGTGAGAATGAGTTGGCCGATTTTATCGGTAAAGGTTTCTGTTTTGTT
>CAYQRA010000574.1:0-4870 GCA_964419315.1 uncultured Saprospiraceae bacterium
AAGAATTGCGCAGCGAAGAGGTAAGTGCCAACGAATTGGAAAAACTGTATTTGGAATATATGAAAAACTAAGAAAGGAAATGTGGCAAATAATTAAAAACGAGGGGTATTTTTTGAGTCGAAACCGTGCTTTACTTGGCATCAGTTTGGGCTTTTTCCTGATTCTTATTCTTTCTGTTTTTTTGGGGAATATGCAAACTCAAAAGCAGCTGCAAGAATATGAATCTGCTAAAGAACATCTTCGTGAGCAGTGGGAAAATATTGAGGAGATGAATCCTCATGGTGCCGCCCACTACGGAACCTATGTATTCAAACCTTCTAATTTTTTAAGTAGTTTGGACGAAGGAGTAAATAGTGTAACGGGTAATATGCTCCGAGTGGAAGGGCATGTGCAAAATGAGATGGTTCATTCTGAAGCTTCTCAGATGCAGTTTATTTCAAAATTTGGAAAGCTTAAGAGTTCTTTGCTCCTCCAGTACATCCTTCCGCTCTTGTTGGTGTTTTTAGCTTTTCAAAGTGTAAGTAGTGAAAAACAAAGTGGTAGACTCAAAATGCTCGTACTGCAAGGGGCCAGGCCATCTTCCATCGCATTGGCCAAAACACTTTCCGTCTGGCTTTATGGATTGGGACTGTTAAGTTTGACGATGATCGTATATGCCTTATTTAACTTAGATCATTTAAATCAGGAAGTCCTCAACCGGACGCTCTTTTTCTATCTGTCTTATGCTTTGTATTATTTTATTATAAGTGGCCTCACCGTATTTATTTCTGCTCGTGGTCAAAAGCCTACTGCTGCCCTTACCTCTATGCTCGGTGTTTGGATTTTATGGACTATTTTTTTACCCAATATTTTGATGAGTACTGTTGAAAGATTGCATGAATTGCCTAGCCGAAATGAATTTAGCAAAGCTATGAAAGATGACCGGTCTAAAGGCATTGACGGACATAACCCGACGGATAAACGCGGGAAGGAATTAGAGCAACGGATTTTGGCAAAATATGAAGTCGATAGTTTGTCGCAATTGCCCATCAATTTTGACGGTCTGAGAATGCAGGCCGATGAAGATTATGGAAATAAAGTGTGGGATAAACATTTTGGTTCTTTGAATGAAGTATTCACTCAACAAAAACAAAGCTATCAATTAGCAGGTATTTTCAATCCATTTATTTCTCTGCAAAATGCCAGTATGGGTTTTTCGGCAAGTGATAATTTACACCATCAGGAATTTTTGTTGCAGGTAGAAAATTACCGTCGGGACTTTATCAAGACCCTCAACGATAAGCATGCCTATGGAGGCTCTAAAACAGGCGATTGGGGTTGGAAAGCAGACAATGCTTTTTTCAAATCGGTTCCTGATTATAAATATCTGCCGATTGTTCTTTCCTCCGTATTTCCAAAATACCGATTAGACCTGATTTCCTTATTGGCTTGGACCATAGCGGTATCTGTGCTCTTGATTTGGGGAACTAAAAAAATGGAAATACTATGACCGGTCTCCATATATTTTTATTCGAGTGGAAGCACTTTATTCGCAGCCCTTTTAAGGTAATTGCTTTATTGCTTTATATGGTGGCAGCAGTGTATGGTTTACACAATGGTGCAAGTCTATACCAAGAACAGGTTTTAGAAATTGAAAAGATCAAGAAGAGTGCAAAGGAAGAAAGACAAAAATATATTTCCTTTTATGAGGAAGGCAAACCTGGTCCTGAAGACCGCCCTTGGATAGATATAAGTACTCCGTTTTGGTCGATTTGGAATAATGAAATTTACCACTTCAAAACGCCATCGCCAGCACTGGTGTACAGTATTGGACAAGCGGAGGAATACGGATTCTATAAGCAAGTTACCTTACGGGCAAATCCTTATGACTCAGACATGACTAAGGAAATTGCTAACCCCGAACGCTTGCAAATTGGAACCTTGGATTTTGCCTTCGCGCTACTTTTTCTCCTGCCTTTGCTTTTACTTCTATTGCTGTACAATCTGAAAAGTATGGAAGCGGAGCGAGGGTTTTTATCTCTAGTGGAAGTTCAGGTTAGCTTCAAGAATGTCTGGCTTTTATCCAGAGTTTCTTTTTATGTATGCTTGCTTTTTCTGGTGATCCTAGTACTTATTGTATATGGTGCAATGCTCACCCCTGTTTTTTCCACGACCGGAGAGGCCTTTACTCAAATTTTACTACACAGCTTTTTATATCTCCTTTTATGGTCAGTGACTTATTATTTTATACTGAGAAGTGGCAAAAGTATTTTGGGCAATACACTAATCATGGTAGGGGTTTGGTTGATCTTTACCTTCATTATTCCGGCGGTAGTGCATCAATGGGTGAGCATCGAAAAACCAGCAAATCTTATGACTGATTTTATTGATGCCACTAGAGATGAAAAGCAGGAATTATACGATCTCCCAGATAGTGTTTTTCAATCCAAGTTGTACGCCCTATTTTCAGGACTTGAGGATAGCCCAGTGGCAAAGGATAAGATGAAAAGTAGCGAAGCCATGAATTTTTCATCCTTTGCCTTGGTAAACGAATTGATGAAAAAAAGTACGGCTCCGATTGAAGAAGATAACCAAGCAAAAAACAAATTGATCACCAACTCTTTTTTGTTCAATCCGATTTCCTTCTTTCAAAATCGCTTCAATGATATTTGCGAGACCCACTACTCTGATTATCAAAATTATCGCAATAACATCCAGACTTTGATTGATAAGCAAATTCGAATTATGGTGTTGGATACTTGGAATGAGGTGGAAGTGGATAAGACAAAATATTTAGAATATTATAAAAAACTGAACTAATAGTAATGGATCAGTCAGGATCGAATAAAATATTTTTAATCAACTAAATCAAATAATCATGATTTCAAAACAGGAAGTAGAAAATGCCCAAGCTTCATGGGGAGAAGGCGTTGTCAATATCGGTGGACTAAAAGGAGACCGAGAAGAGTGCGAAGCTTATACTCAGAATTTTGTTAAGGAGCATTACGATTTCGACAATAAGGAAGTATTATTCAAACCTACTAAGGCCGCAATCAGACAATTCAGACCTACGAATGCCGGAGCATTGTCTTATTTCATTGGTGGCAATGCGGAATATCCAGAAGATAAAGGTTTTGCATTACAACCTTGGACTAAAGTTCGCTTTGAAAATGCAACACTCTTATTGGAAGAGAACAGAGCTCTAGCAATGGGTAATTATTTCTTTACGGACTTAAACGGAGATGAAACCAAAGTAGAGTATACTTTTGGATACGTCAAAGGAGAAGATGGAAGCCTCAATATTGATGTTCATCATTCCTCATTACCTTTTAATCCGGCCCCGAATGCATAATAATTCTTTGGGCAGAAAGACCTTAAGTAAAACCCTATTCTTAGTATGCCCCACGGACAATATGGAACAGCTTATCCTTAATAATTTTAAGGGAGAGGCATTTTTCTATACTGCTCTTGGGGTATATTTTGAATTTGACTTTAGGACAGAATCTAGGCTTTGGGAATTGATTTGTGAAAATGGAATCAATCAAATAATATTTGTTTCTACCATTCACAATATTTTTTACCAACACGCTTACGCTAGAAAGGGAAAACACAATTTTCCGATAGATAAAGTCTTGGCCGAAACGAAGAAAAAGATTTCCAAAAACCTGATACAACCGGAGGCGTTTGGTTCAAATTTTCATCTATTGGCTGCTAAACACTTGAGGAATCAAAAAAAACGCTTGCTATCTAGCCCCTATCTGGGGGAGCATTTGAAGAAGGAAAAGATTCCAGTAAAGGCCTATGTATACGAAGCCCACGAAAAGATTTTTTATCACCTTCGAGAAATTGAGCAGAGAGGATATTTATTAAACAGCATCTCCAATAATTAAGTAATTTTTTAATCAATAGAATAATGATTTCTAAAGTAATTCCAAAATCAGATATGTTAGGTGCGATGGCCAGTGGACTCTGTGTACTGCATTGTATAGCTACTCCTTTTATATTTATTGCGCAAAGTTGTACGGCGGCAAGCAGTTGTTGCGAAGCAGGTCCTGTTTGGTGGAGCTCGATAGACTACCTCTTTATTGGGATCACTTTTTTTGCAGTGTATCAATCTGGGGAAAATACCAGTAAGCCTTGGGTAAAACATGCCATGTATGGGAGTTGGGTGCTATTGTCTATATTTATTTTGAATGAAAAACTTGGCTTTTTCCACCTGTCAGAATTATGGAAATATTCGATGGCTTTCGGATTAATTGGTTTGCATTTGTACAATCTGAAATTCTGTAGGTGTGAAGAGGAGGAATGCTGTGTGGCCTGATTTTTATAAAAAAAATAGGAAAAAAAAGAGCATAATAAAATATCCGTAAGGATACAGTGGAGGTGTTTTTAGGCACTTTTCGAAAGCAGAAAAAGATGATCATTTAATATGGTTCAAACAAGTAATCTAAGGTACCAATATCCGGGCTCTCCCCCGATTTCCTTCCCTGACTTCCGGGTAGAAGCGGGGCATACTTTATTAGTCTGTGGAGAGTCGGGTTGTGGTAAGACGACTTTATTGCATTTATTGGCAGGTTTAAGGAAGCCAACAAGTGGTCAGGTTTTTATTGAGGGCAATAAAGTTTCTGATATCCCTCCCGGTAAGATGGATCAGTTTAGAGGACAAAATATTAGCATTGTTTATCAACGGCCTTACTTCATTGAATCGCTATCCATTTGGGATAACTTACTCGTTTCTCCTTATGCAAAAAATAAAAGCAAAGCGAAGGCCATCGCCAATCGCTTAGACATCGGCAGTTTATTATTTCGATATCCTCATCAGTTAAGCGTGGGGCAACAACAAAGGGCTACCATCGCAAGAGCTGTAATGAACAAGCCCAAACTATTATTA
>CAYQRA010000575.1:0-4857 GCA_964419315.1 uncultured Saprospiraceae bacterium
CCAATTCTTCCCAACCGTACATATCTGCAATATCTTGGGGTAAGGAATAATATTTTCCATCTTCCCATCTCAACATATAATTGAGCCCCAAATCAGAAGACATCCACTGCGAATATTTCTGGAGGCTTTCTAGTTTTAAAAAAGGAATAGAAAAAGGATAAAAGGGAACACTAAATGCAAAAACGATTAGGAGAAAAGCAAACTTTATCTTGATCGAAGAAATAATTTCCTCCAAGACCAATCCACCAAAAGGAAACAAAATCAGAAAGGCTCCCAAAGTATAATAGGCTTTGCCTTGTAAGCCTCCAATAATCAAAAGCGTCAACAACAAAGCCCAAGCAAAACAGCGATAAGCTTTCCATTTTTCCAATCGAAAAAGACCATACAAAGCCATCAACCAAACACAGGTAAACCCTTTGTGAAAAAAAATTTGCGTATTTAGAAAGTGTATCCAATCCACATGTACCAACTGGGTTTCTCTAAGTTCCTGCATGTGTTGAAACAGCGGCATTTCATGATGCCATTGCCACCATAAATTAGGGGAGATCACCATTAAGGCAATGGCTATACTCCCCAAAAGAAATTTGTTCTTCAATAGATTTCTTTGCTTGGTCATCAAGACTCCTAAGAAAAGTGCCACTAAATAAAAAGCCAAAGAATACTTTGTTAAAAAACCAAGACCAACCAAAAGCCCCAGACTCCCCCACCGCCAAGCTTGTTGGTCTCTTATCATTTGGGCAATAGTATAAGCGATTAGAAACCAAAATAATTGATTGAAGGAAACAGGCTGAAATAAGGCATTGGTCCCCAATAGAACGGGCGTAAAAGTAAGAGACAAACCCGTAAAAATGATCGCCCATTTCCCACCGCCAAGATCCTTAGTTAATTTACATCCTAAGACTACTATAATAGTTCCCGCAAGGGCAGGAAACAATCGCATACTAAAAACACTCCCTCCCAACAAATCTGCTAAATAGCCGATAAAAGGAGTCATTGGCGGTACTTCAAAATATCCCCAAGCCAAATGTTTACCTTCTTCAAAATACAAAAATTCATCTCGATGAAGACCATACCGGGTATTGGTCAAAAAATGTATCAAGAGTTTGAGTAAACCAAAGCCGTAGATTAATTGGAATTCAACTTTGCTGGTCTTGGATGGGTTCATTTTATTTTGTTAAGAAGAAAATAAATGTAAACAAACTTTGGTAGCCTTTATCGTATATTAGTGAAGGTAAGTACATCATAAATTAAGTCAATACTGTTTTTGAGTTCTGATTTTTGTTTCATTATTGCGGCAAAATTTCTTGTGCCTTTCGCCAATAGCTCCAGTCCAAGCTTAAAAAAGAAACTACACCACCTCTGCGACCACAAAAGTACTTCCGCCAATAAAGATCACATCTTGATCACTCGCTCGCCGCTTCGCCGCTCGCCAGGCATTTTTCACCGACGAATAACATTTTCCCTGCAAACCAAATGCCGCGGCCTTTTCCTGCAATTGCTCCGCTGCCAAACCTCGAGGGATATTCGGCTTCGCAAAAAAGTATTGAGCTTCCTTCGGAAAAAGTCCCAATGTTTTACTCAAGTCTTTATCATTGACCGATCCTAAAACTAGATACAGATTTTCACAAGGCAATTGTTTTAAAGATTCCATCACAATCGCTAAACCACCTTCATTATGCGCACTATCGGTAATCGTCAAAGGTCCGCTAGCAAGAATTTGCCAACGGCCAATATATCGGGTCAAGGATTTTAGATTTTTTAAAGCAAAGCGCAATCGATCTTCTTGTAATACCAGATGACCGTCTTGATGAAGTAAGTCCAAGGTGGTAAGCAGCGTACTTACATTTTTAGCTTGAAAAGGGCCTTTTAAATTCACTTCTAGATTTTGATAAATCTTTTTGCCTTGCCGCTTCACTTCAAAAATAGTATGCTCAACTCCTGAGGTATCTGTAGTGCTTAAATCATAATTCTGACTGGCATAGCGAATGTCACTTTTCTTCTCTTTGGCTTTCTCTTCAAAGACCTTTTTCACAGCCACTTGCTCCTCTCCAATCACCACAGGAATCCCTGCTTTGATGATCCCCGCTTTTTCTCCGGCGATTTCCGGCAAGGTATCTCCCAACATATTTTGATGATCCAAACTGATATTGGTAATGACACTCACGATCGGTCGAATAATATTCGTAGAATCCAATCGACCTCCCAAGCCCGTTTCGATCACGGCAATATCTACTTTGCTTTGGGCAAAATGCTGAAAGGCTAAGGCTACTGTAATTTCAAAAAAAGAAGGTTGGATTTTTTTAAAGAGCTCTTGATGATTGGCAACAAACTGAACAACTTTAGATCGAGGCATCAATTGACCATCTATTTTTATTCGTTCCCGAAAGTCCCGATAGTGAGGAGAAGTATAGAGTCCGGTTTTTTTTCCATGTGCTTGTAAAACGCCACTCAACAAATGCGCCGTTGTTCCCTTGCCATTGGTACCAGCGATATGAATACAGGGAAATTGATTTTGCGGATTCCCCAATGCTTCACAAAGTGCTAAAATATTATCTAGATTCTTTTTGAAAGCCGAACTCCCCACCCTTTGGTACATTGGTAGTTGAGTGTATAAAAAAGCGAGTGTTTCTTGATAGGTCATTGATCTTTTTTATAAAATTTAGAACAGCAAATTAGCTTTCCCTTTTTAATTATCCAAACAATATCAAGGGTAGATAATCGTATTTGATTTCTTTTCCGGGGTACAGGGTGGAACTGCGCTCCAGATTGAAAAACCAAAGATGGATAGCCAAAAGAATGGATCCGGAATAAAAAAAGGGATGGAATTTACTCCACCCCTTCTTTAGCTTATTTTTAAACGAGCTTTATCTCACTCGGAATTTAATTTTAATCGTACCACATTGGTTATCTACCCCGCCTTTACTAAACTTGTATTTCTTGGCAGCTTTTACCGCCGTCGCCACCAAACCAGCATTGGAAGTAGTAGACCCTTTTTGGGTAAATTTTGCAGAGGTGACTTGTCCATTGGCATTCACACAGACCTTCACAACTACATCTCCAGTCTTTTGAGAATTATCCAAGATCTTAGGTTTTGACAAAACACCACGCCCGCCTAGTCCTCCACCAATTTCTCCCGAACCAGTACTTACGCCCTCCAATGCTTTTCCATCAGGATCGCCGTCTGGTTGTCCTTGGTCGCCGGGGTTTCCACCATTGCCAGTACCTCCGTCGAAGGCTCCGCCAATCGCATCTCTTAGTGCCTGCGCTTCCGCGTCTCGCTTCGCTTTGGCCGCAGCCTCTGCATCTCGTTTGGCTTTAGCGGCAGCTTCTTTGGCCCTTCTGGCCTCGTCCGCTTTCGCTTTTTCGGCAGCTGCTTTATCTGCCTTTTCTTTTTTCAAACGGTCTTCTTCTTTTTTCTTTGCTGCCGCAATCGCCCGCTCTTTAGAATTTTTATCTGTATTTACCTTAGGAGGATCCTTCGGTTTTGGTTTGTCCCTTTTTGGTTTTTCAACGACGGGTTTGGAAGGTTCTTCCACCTCTTCGACTTCCTCCACTTCCGTTATCGGTTGCGAAGGAGCAGCTCGTTCTGGACGATCCATTCCTTGGTCGGGTTCGCCGAAACTGACGAGTACACCAGCAGGTCCTGGAGGAGGATCTGGAAAGGTCATCCAAGGGAGCATAGCGATTAAGAGTATAGTAACATGAGCGGTTAGACTCGTGATAGCGCCCTTCTTTTGATTGTCTTGTTCTTCTTGCGTTACTTCCACTGCCATAATTTTGGATTTTTTGGTGAAGGAAGAAATGTTTTTATTAATAAATCCTCTTTTGATTTATACCCTTAAAGACGCCAATAAGCAGGTTCTTGACGCATCAACTCGGAGTTTTTACATTTCTTTAACAGGAAAAAGGTCGGATTTATTTCTCAAAGTATACTAAACTACTGATAATCAATCGATTATTCAGCAGTAGTCAAAATTCCATTAACGTTTGTTTTTACCGCTACATCCATAATGGCGACCACATATTGTACAGGTGTATTTCTCTCTGGAGAAATAGTAACGTCTAATTTTCCTTTGGATCGCTTTAGGCGCCTGAGGGCTGTAGTTAGGCTAGATAATTTCATGGTCTTACCATCTAATCTATACACTCCTTTTCTGGTGATCGAAATATCAGGAGGACTATCATTAGAAACGGTAGGATTGGAACTCCCCGGCAACTTTAGAAAAAGCGCATTAGGAGAAACCAAGGAAGAGGTCAGCATAAAAAAGATCAACAACAAAAAGATGATGTCTGTCAAAGAAGACATACTAAATTCTGCACTGACTTTACTTTTCTTTTTTAAGCCCATGTCTGGAATGATTTATTTTAGATTAATGTTCTAAGTTATTTGGCTCGACAGTTTTCAAGCTATGCACCTATAGATTACTTCGCTTTAGGCTGGGTCGCCAAGATGGCTTTGACCCGAAGTCCTTTAGCAATGTTCATCACATCCACTACCCTTTCGAAGGGCGTATCCACCTCCGCTGCAATAGTAATGGTAGCACTCTCCTTATTTTCTGCCTCATTGACACTTCGTTTCAAAGCAGTCTTTAGGGCAGATAATCGCAAGTCTTGATTGCGATAGCTAAACTTTCCGTCTTTCGTAATAGAGACTGCAATAGAAGTCGGCGCGGTAGACTTTATATCCGACTCTGGCAATTGGAAAGGTTTGATTTGCACAAAATTAGCCGTCAACATAAAAAAGATCAACAGCAGGAAGATAATGTCCGTCAAGGAGGACATACTGAATTCTGCGCTAACTTTATTTCGATTTTTAAAACCCATAGTTTGGTCTGGTTGTACTTATTAAAAAGTCAA
>CAYQRA010000576.1:0-4855 GCA_964419315.1 uncultured Saprospiraceae bacterium
TTGGAATCCTTGCGTCTTGTCTTTAAAATCAGGATTACCCGCCATACGGCCAGTACTATCAGGCCGGCCTTCGGCCGTCACTATATTCGAAGCCCAATCAAACTCTATATAGGCCGCATCTATCGTTAGATCCTCATAAGCGACCTGGGCACCACCATAGAGGTAAACTTTTCGATTCTTGATGTCATAGATCATCGAATCCAATGCCGTATAATCCACTTTTGCATCCAGTGAATCTCCTGATAATTTTACCTTCGACAAACGAGAAGCCCTTCTAGACCGAACTTGCTGCATAGAATCCGCCACTAAGTTTAAAGAATCCAAGCCAAAACTGTCCGCCATTAAAAAACTATCTTTCCCCAAAGGCAAACTATCCAGACTGACCAGTAGAGAGTCTATCGGCAATACGATAGAGTCTGTGGCCACATTGTCCGGAACGGTTTGTGCATCCAAAGTCCCTAAAAAAGCTAGGGTAAAGAAAAGAAAAGAAAGTATTCTTAATTTCAAAAATCGGTTGTTTTTTATTTTTCTCTTAGTATTATATTTCCCTGAAAATGAAAATAGGAGTCAAATTTCAACAAATTAATAAGCATTTTCTATCTTTATCGCGGCAAATGTATCAATTGGCCCCTAAAATAGATTCGTATCTTTTGATCAAGGTTGGCTGATTGATGAAAATAGTAAGACGGGAATTAAAAGTCGGTAAAAGACAGCTTCTCCAAACTTACACTATTTAGTATTGTTGAAAAAGTTCTCCTGTGAATCAACTTTACTTAGAAATACTATGATGAAGTTGTTTTAGAATAGCTCACTGGTCGCTCAAAACAACTTCTATAAATGGTTCTTTGGTTGCTAAGAAAGCAATGGAAGAAAAATTTGATTACAAAATCTCCCTTTTTTACTATGCAAGCCCTTATGCTTACTCTTACGATGGTTTTCTGTTTTTTGTCGCCATCATTCGCCCACTTTAACAGTTTTTCGCCTTGTAAAAATCTTCATTGTGTAAAAAATTCGCCTAATGAAGCTTTTTCAAGCCTATTTAAATTGCTGGACAAAGATAAACCAAATCTTGATACAGAGGCTCCAGAGCAGGAGGAGAATTATCAAATTCGCACGGTCGTAATCGACCCCGGTCATGGCGGACATGATGCAGGGTGTAGTGGTGCGCACAGCCATGAAAAAGAAATCGTTCTCAATATCGCCATTCGCCTTGGCAATTCGATCCAAGCCAATTATCCACACATCAAAGTTATTTACACTCGAGATCGAGATGTGTTTATTCCACTTCACAAACGGGCTCGTATTGCTAATGAAAACAAAGCAGATTTATTTATCTCTATCCATTGCAACAGTATCGCCAATGCGGATTATGTCCGAGGTTCGGAAACCTATGTTTTAGGTTTGCATCGAGCAGCTGATAACCTAGAGGTGGCCAAGAGAGAGAATTCCTCTATTCTATTGGAGGACAATTACCAAAACAATTATTTCGGCTACGATCCCAATTCAACAGAGAATCATATTCTCATGTCTCTTTTCCAAAATGCTTTTCTTGAACAGAGTATTCGTTTTGCCGAAAAGGTAGAATACCAGATCAAGCATGCTGCTCATGGAAAAAGCCGAGGGGTCAAACAAGCTGGATTTTTGGTCTTGCGAGAAACCGCTATGCCAAGTGTATTGATCGAAAGTGGTTATTTGAGCAATGCGACTGATGATCAATACTTAACTGGCGAATATGGCCAAATTCAAATAGCGAGTGCTATTTTTCGAGCTTTTAGAAGCTATAAAAATGAAATTGAAACGGGAAATAGTTCTCCAAGTACGCCATCGGTTCACCAAGAAATTGTGCAAGCTAGAAATCGACAATACCAAGCTACGGCTTCCACCAATCCACCTAGGACTAGTCGTAAAAGCCCTAAAAGTGCCTCTAGTTTAATGATTCCAAGCAAGACTAGCAGCACATTCAACGAGCATAGCCCTGCCCTGCCTGCGGAATTGCCCATCGTTTATAAAATCCAAATGGCTTCCGGTACCGACCTTATTGATACCAATCAGAGTCCTTGGAATAAACTTGCCCAGTCTGTTGAAATTCGTCAGGAAGGTCATATGTACAAATACTTGAGCACCTCTTTTCCAAATATCAAAGAGGCCATTGTTTATCGCAATCAATTGCAGCAAATGGGTTTTAAAGATGCCTTTGTGGTAGCTTTTCGCGGAGCGGAGCGGTTGAAATAGTAAGTGATCAAAACTTCCTTTTCTCAAAAATCGGCTTTTCAATAAACGCTTCTCCCCTCTTGGAATGGACTTTTTCAGCCCACTTTTTGTAGGATTTCTGTGAACAACAGATGATAATTTTCCATTATACCATTATTCCTTTTACTTGGTAATCAAGCATTTAAGTACCAAAAGTGCTAATCACTTGATTTTCAGTGGAAAAAAGAAGGTCAATATGATTGTTCCTTCAAAAAAATTGCTCAATTTTGGGGCGAAATTCAAATATAAAGTTCTCTTCTGAGTTTTATAGCGGAGGTAATTTATCGAAGTTGTTTTACACTTAAAAAACGGATTAACATGAGCAATGAATCGAAGGTAGGTTTAATGGCGGTCATCGTAATCGCTTTGTCTATTTGGGGCTATAAATTTCTCCAAGGAAAAAACATCTTGAGTACTTCTACTTCTTTGTACGTAGAATACGATGATGTGACCGAACTTCCTAAGTCCGCACCGGTTTTGAAAAATGGTTTTCAAGTGGGCGTGGTTTCCGACATTTACCTAAAACCTGATGATCCAGAAAAAGTAGTGGTTGCTTTAGATATCGACCGAAAGGTACTCGTGCCAAAAGATGCTCGCGCGGTATTATTGAGCCTGGGAGTAATGAGTGGTCGTGGGATAGAACTCGAATTTGACAAGCCTTGCTCTGGTGGCAATTGTGCGGTCAATGGCGATATTTTATCAGGACAAACCAAAGGACTTTTGGTTTCGATGGTCGACCCTACAGAAGTGCCTGCCTATATGGATCAATTGGACGAAGGATTGAAACAAATCATGGCTTCGATGAAAGAAGAAATGGCTAAGCCTGGAAGTGCGGATTCCGGTATTGGCAAAATGGCCAAAGACCTTGAAGCAACGATGGGGAATCTAAAATTGATGACGGCCCAAATGAATACCCTATTGGCGGCCAACACCAAAAGCCTGACAGGCACCATGAAAAACATGGAAACCATAACGGGTGGCTTGGCAGAGAATAAAGACAAAATAAGTACCCTGATGGGCAATGCTTCTACCTTTAGTGCTCAACTCACCGATGCAGATATCAAAAATACGATTAGCAAAGCCAATGGCACCCTAGAGGAAACTAAAGCGATGATGGTCAAATTGCAAAATACCCTTGCTGGTCTTGACGAAACTTTTGCAGCGGCCAATGTGATGCTTGGAAAAATCAATGCTGGAGAAGGTACTCTTGGTTTATTGGCCAAAGATGAAGCGCTTTATACCAATCTAAAAAGTGCTACTCGTGAAATGGAATTGCTGATGCAGGATTTGCGTTTGCATCCCAAACGCTATACTCGAATTTTGTCGAAGAAAGAAAAGCCGTATGAAAAGCCGATCAATGATCCGGCGAAAAGTGGAAATTAATTATTGGTAAGCACTCCTTACTGGCTTTCCAAAAAGAAACCCGTAACGCCAAGCACGTTACGGGTTTTTGTTTTTCTACAAAAATCAAAAAAGCATTTTTGTAAAAGTCACAATCTAGTTCTAGTTTTTCACTAGACGTTTTGATTCTAACAGTTCTCCATCTCTGGAGTAGATACTCACGAAATACAACCCGGATGGCAATTCAACCGTCGAAATAACACTAGTAGTATTAGACGTTTGCAGCAAGGTACTACTGAACAGTTTGCCATCTAAGCCTAGTATTCTTACTTCAACTTCTTCCTGTCCACTGACAATCTGTTGCCCCATGGTGAGGTAAACTTCTTCGCCTTGGATTGGATTTGGATAAAGATTACTTTGCTCTGCCAAATCTCGTTCTTTTAAAATCTCCGCATAACGCGCTTGTCCTTTCTCGTTCTGCGTTTTTCCATCTTTTCCTCCTACCCCTAAGTAAATTTCACATAGGTATTCATCCGTAAAGCAATAGCCATGACTATCCATAAAAATACAATCGGAATACGTACCATACTCTTTAGTCGATTCGCAAACAGCAGCCACTCGAAATCCCCAAAAATCACATTTCCCTGTAAAATCTGGTGTGTAGTAATAATAACCATCCTCACTGATTTGAGAAACCGTTACGATATTATAATCTCCATAACCACTTAGGCAAATTACTTCTACCTCGTAATAAGCACTACCACAAAGCTCTGGCCATCGGATTTGTGGCACCTCCCCCGAATCATCACATTCTACCATCGGAGCAGATAGATTGCAGCAATCTGGACTATAAGTAATAACCGTATCACAACCATTAAAACTCCATACTCTGATATCAACAGTACCACAGTCTGGGGTATAAACATAATTAGGATTTAATCCACTCGTACTTCCTTCTCCCCAATCGATAAAATAATCGGTAACTGGCACTCCAAGGTCATCGACCACAAATAAGTAACCCGCACCATAATCACAATAGCTATAGCCGCCGTTACATTCTTTATAGTTTTCACCATTCGGTAATTCATCACAACTCATTAGAGAGAAATTGGGGCAATCACCCAAACAAGTAGCAACTCCAGAAATCGTCGTATCACAAACTTCTCCAAGACCATTGGTATATTGTACATTGACGGAGTAGACCGTAGGTCCTTGATAAGAAGTCAGCAAAGGATTACTATCATTTAGCAGTTCATTACCATAA
>CAYQRA010000577.1:0-1366 GCA_964419315.1 uncultured Saprospiraceae bacterium
CTTGTAAAGGAGTACTACTTCGCTGTCGGCGCACTTGGCATTCGCCACGATTGGCAGCATCAAAAACAAGCATATTGGGTGGTGGCATATTGCGTTTCCAGAAAGTATAAATACTTCTTCTGTGCAAACCTTGATCGTAATCAACTTGATAGCCAGGGAAAAATGGATGAGAGGTTGTCTCTTTCCAAAGTCCAGGAGGTTGGTAAGGAAAAACGGATTTTCCACCAACTTTGGAAGTCAATAAACCGCTGGCAGCCAGTATATTGTCTCGAACCATTTCTGCGGAACGGCGATAGCGTTGTCCACGCGCCAAAAGATGGTTTTCAGGATCAACATCTTCTAATTCAGGACGAATTTTAGAAGATTGGCGATAGGTAGCGGACATCAACATTTGCTTCAAGAGTCGCTTTACATCCCAGCTATTTTCTATAAAATCTACGGCTAACCAATCCAACAATTCTGGATGCGTGGGCAGTGCGCCTTGATTACCAAAATCTTCAACAGTTTTGACTATGCCGCGACCAAACATGAGATACCAAAATTGATTCACAGTTACTCTTGCCGTCAAAGGATGTTCCCGGTCAATCAACCATAGTCCTAAACCATAACGATTCTTAGGTAAATCTTCCGACCAAGGCAAAATGGAGCTTGGTACATCACTTCCAACGCGTTCGCCATGTGCATCGTACACGCCTCTTTCTAGGACATAAGTTGAACGCTCATTTTCCAAATCTCCCATCACCATCACTTCTTGTACCGTATCAATCGTCTCAATTTCTTGAGCTTGAATTTCACGCAAGGCAAGGCGCTCTTCTTCTAGTTTTTGATCTATAAATAAATCATAAAAACAATCTAATTGCTCAGCTTTGGAATTCGCGAAAGCAGTTTCACCCAATTCTTCCTCATATAAATATTTGGCTACCAATTCCTCTGCCTCTCGATTTAAAATACGCACTTCATCCAACTTCCCATCTGTAAAATCTTGATCGTAGTGGCGATTGCCAATAGTCATACCACGATATGGCATATAAACGGTGGCACGGGTATCCGTATAAGGTTTGGTCGAGCGATAGAGATAATCTCGATTAACTTTAGGTTCAATCAATTCGCCATTTTGGTATAACTTCATACCTTTTGCTTGGCTCGAACCATCATAAGTCCAAACAAAATGCATCCACTCATTAATTTGCAGAGGTTCAGGAGCATAAATATCAATAGATTGATAAGGATGCGCATGGTTCAAGCGAAAGTGAATAAAATTACTATCCAACATTACATCCCAACCACGATAGCCTTGGATGCGATTGTTACCATTGTAATGCGTCCCTTTTCATAGCCGCGCCAGCATCAAGCGCAGCTTTTGACC
>CAYQRA010000577.1:1376-4847 GCA_964419315.1 uncultured Saprospiraceae bacterium
CTGGGCGTATTGATCCAAAAACTAATAGTAAACGGCTCGTTGCGCTCAAAGGAAACTTTACTTCCATCGGAAACTAGTTGTCCATGCGCATCGCTTCTAATTGCTTTACCTTTTTTACCTTTCACTGCCTCTACACTGCCCCAATAGCTTGGTTGCGAATTGTTTATAACTAAGTCACTTGCCTTCCCGTTTGCCATATCATCAAAAGTGAGATGGGCAACGGTGTTTTTTTGTATTACCTTTTTAAAGTCTTCTACATTTGGATTTTGAGCCAACCAGTTATTGAAAGCATTTTGATTAGATTGACTCAAATCAATAATTTCGCTCTGTTTTTCTTCAATTTTCTCTAGCAAAAAATCTCGAACTTCTACCACTTCTTCCTCTGGTAAAGGCAAAACTGGGCCTGAATTCATCGACAATTTATTGGAAACCATTTGTCCATTTTCTACCGAATTGAAAGCAAAAATACCATCGCCTCTTTCTACCGTAGAGTTGAAAAAGCTGAATAATTGAAAGTAATCTTTCTGACTAATCGGATCATATTTATGATCGTGGCAACGCGCACAACCCATTGTCAATCCCATGAAAGCCGAACCAACAGTATTTGTTCGATCTGCAACATATTCGACTCGAAATTCTTCAGGAATGATGCCACCTTCGGAGTTTTGTTTATGATTGCGATTGAAAGCAGTGGCTAGGATTTGATCGGAAGTAGCATTTGGAATTTGATCGCCACCGACTTGCCAAAGAATGAATTGGTCATAAGGCAAATTTTCATTAAAGGCATTAATCACCCAATCGCGATAAGGATAAAAAGTATGGTGAAAATCATCCAGATAGCCTTCTGAATCGGCAAAACGGGCGACATCCAACCAATGCGCCGCCATACGTTCTCCAAAACTTGGCAAAGTCAATAAACTATCCAGCATTCGCTCATAAAAATCGGGACGCGCATCAGTCATCAAGCGATCCAAATCTTTCAATGACGGTGGTAAGCCCGTCAAGTCGAAAAAAGCACGTCGAATTAGTTGTTCTCGCTGCGCTTCTGGTGCAGGAAAAATACTTCTCTCTCCCAATTTATGCGCTACAAAATGATCTATTTCATTCACTGCCCAATCTTCACCTGCAGTTGGTACTTCCGTTTTTTTAGGCGTCTCAAATGCCCAATGTTCCTTATATTTTGCACCTTGCTCTATCCACTTTACCAACAAAGCCTTCTCCGCTATACTCAAACTCAAATTTGATTCGGGCGTTGGCATCATATATTCTGGATCGTTCGAAATAATGCGACTCACCATTTGACTTTTCCCAATTTTTCTCGCCACAATCGCATGACCTGCACCGCTTGTTAGAGCAGCATATGCTCCTTCTTCGGTATCCATCCGCAAATCCCCTTTACGATTTTGAGCATCTGGCCCATGACAAGCAAAGCAACGATCTGAAAGAATAGGTTTGACATGGAAATTGTAATCAATCTTTTCAGGCAGAAAAGCTAATTCAGCTTCTACTTCATCAGGAAGGTTTGTTCCACAGGCATAAAAAAGCAAAAAACAGACAGGGAGCAGCAGATAAGTGAGTGTTGGCAATTTCATAGTTGGTAAGGCTTGTTCGTTTCAAATATAGGGAATATTTGGGAGAAGCTTTACTAATAGAGAAAGGGAATAGGGGGAAATATAACCTTAGGGTTTTAGAATTAGATTTGTTTGGCTATTCATCACTTCAAGCCAAAATATCATCAAGCCAGTTTTGGTCACTATTGCTATGTACTATGACAATCACAAACACAGTGGGAGGATATTATTCTAGTCGAAACACAATCTTGCAAGCCCACTTTGGAGCGTAGTGGTAGGTATATTATTTTTTCTCTATCAATCGCAAAATAGGATGCTTAGTAGGCATATTTTCTAGGGCTTCGATAGTTTCAATTAGTCCATCTACAACATATTCAGCAGTTTCTTTTGAACGATTTTCTTTGAGATAGTCTCCTATTTCTGCAAGTTGGTCTAAAGCTTGAAAAGTAGTGACTACTTTGTGCCACGCCATGCTTTTACTTTCGTTTTTAATTCATCCACAGAAACATACCTTCCTTCTTGGATTTGTTGATCTCCCATACTAATTTGTTCTTCGAGTTCACTTTCAGCGAAAACAACCCTATTTAATTGAATATCATTTCCTTAGAAAGTTAATGGTAGACCCTATATACTCACACAAAAAAAATTAAGGTTTTAATACCTATACCCTTGTATTACCTATATACCCCATCGCCATTACTCCCCATATATGACCCCCATTTTATAGGTTTTCTGATTTTAAATGGTACTCTGGTTCTTTTAATGCTCGTTCCATCAAAAATAAGAATACCTAAATCTTCCGAATGGGGATAGTTAGCATGAATGATATCTAAATATCCATCATTATCAATGTCGGCGAGAAGTGGTGTTGTAAATACATTTTTAACTTTATCGTTTTGGTCAATTGGAATTATTTCTTTGCCCTTAAAATCAATCGCCATTAATTTACTGATCATATTTTTAGGAGGGCGACTGGTAAAGCCTTGACAATCAAATGAATCTAAACTAAAAACGACTTCATCTATTTCATCATTATTAAGATCGTATACAACAGCTGACGACAAGCCCGGACAACCAGTAGAATCAATATATTCTAATGCCCCAGTACGACCATTTAGCATGATTTGATAAGATCCTGTATTCCATGGCCATTTCCCTTTACTCACAAAAGTAAAGATATCTGGAATATCATCATTGTTAAAATTGCCTATTGCAAATCCATTGTTCGACTCTGTATCTGGGATTTTAAATTGCCAAATACTTTTTAAATTATCTCCATCAATCGCAGATATTGTCCCTGCATGTGAAATTGCAATGATGTCAAAAATACTGTCCTTGGTAACATCTACAAAAACTGGAGGGGCAATAAAACCATGAGATTCTTCAGATGCAATTATTTTAGATTTAGATAAATCGTTGTTCAGTAGATCTTCAAGTCTGGTAATAAAAAGGTTTCCTGAAAAGGTTTCTCCTCCCGAACCAAAAACGATCATTCTACTTCCATCTTCTTGCTCTACATATATCGGAGTCATATAGGTTTCATTACCATCAGGCATGGTGTCCGATGCTATTACAGCTCCAGATTTAGCATCCAAAAGTAGCAAAACTCCAACTTCACGACCCTTTTTTACATGCTGAAAAACTTCATGATTACCCCCATTTGAAATTAAAACATCCTTTATGCCGTCTCCGTTGGAATCTGGTACTAAAACACTATTATAAAAGTTTTTATTAGCATATTTTAATATTGGGTGAGTCGAATATTTTTCAGGTTTATATTCCCAAATTTTATCACCATTTACACCATTCAATGCGTATAACTGGCTAGATCTTCCACCAATAATAACGTCTTGAATATTGTCTGAATTAATATCATTGAAGGTTGGAGAGCCAAAAATTT
>CAYQRA010000578.1:0-4846 GCA_964419315.1 uncultured Saprospiraceae bacterium
TGTCTTTTTAATAGAGCCTTTTTTTCAACTTTACTTGTGTAAAATTACAAGCACTTATTGGACAATTTTAGGTTGTCTTCTACGAAAAGTGTTTAGACGCTAACATTTGGATAAGGTTTAATGTTTTTAAACAGGTAAGGATCTTTAATTTCACAAATATACATAAGTTTCATATGTATAAAGCAAAATGCCTAAGAAACTTATGTAATTAAATTCTTTTTTACTAGAAGTCATTAATCCATATTGATACTTTGCTTAAAATCTTTATTTAGCACCAGTTGGATATTGGTTCTTACGATTTCCCCCATATTTTTGCAATTTAGAAATAAGTCGTTTTTATGATGTGCAGCTAATTCCTTTCGGAGTTTAATCACTTTATCGAAAGCAGAGAGTTCTGTTTTGATCATTAGATCAAGTACTTCTTTTAAACGGTTAATCGAACTTCTCGCTCTGGTTGCAATTAAGCTGCGTTCTTCCATCTGGTACTGACGGACGGTCTTTGAGGTCATGTGTTTGATTCCGAGGAAAATGATGGGATTATTGTCTTTAAAATATTGAGGCAGGTAAAAGCTTTTCCGACCTTCATAAGATTGTTGGTCAAAATCTATCGCCCGCATTCTAAATTGGGAACCTTCGATATCAGGAGTAATGTCGATGACATAATTATAAGACCGCATATCCCCCAATAAACGAACAAAGCAACGCTCATTGAATTTTACAAATTCCTTAGCAATTCGAATTTGGTTGAAATTACTATCATTGAGATTTTTTTTCATAAAATCATCTCCCGGAATTCCGGCTATATGTTCCTCGATCAGCGTTTCTTTATCAATGAGGTAAATAACATGATTGGGCGATAGAATTTCTTCCAACTCCAAACCATAAACCCGAGAAGCATCTGCTCGCTTGACATAGAAGTGGTCATAATTATCATTGAGTCGATTGATGATCCGGATTCGAAATGGCTGAGTATTGCCAAAAGTACAAAAGTCGATCCGCGCCACGGAAAGATGTTCCAAGACATCCATATTTCCATCGGTTTTTAGCAAAGCATATATATAAGTGAGTGCCGAATAGATATCTTCTCTTTCAGATTCCATATAATGTACCGTTTCCCAAAGAGTATCTTCTCCCTCCAAATCCAGCAAAGGTAAGCTGGTTTCGTAGCGGGTTAAATCATCGTATTGAATCGGTAGATTAGTCTGTCGATTGTATTTATCGAGGTAGCTTCGAAAGTCATCAGGGATCGTAAAGGGCACTTTTTTTCGAGAAGGAATGTCTGCTCTCATGATAGTCGAATTTTATAATACAATGTGTTAAGTTTGTGGCCGGATTTGCAAATTCTAAAAAACCGTTCTTTGACTAGAAATTTTAGCAAAGAACTAAAAACCTGTGATATGGATTTTAAAGAAATAATCACCGTGTCTTTAATTCTATTCTCCGTAATAGATATCCTTGGTAATATACCAGTTATTTTGAGTATGAAAGAACAAGGAAAGCTAATTGAATCGGCTAAAGCGACCTTTGCCGCTGGCTTTTTGATGATCCTGTTTCTCATTGCAGGAGAATCTATTTTACGACTAATTGGTATAGATGTTCAGTCTTTTGCCTTGGCGGGTGCTTTGGTAATCTTTATTATTGGTTTGGAAATGGTACTTGGTGTAACCTTTTTTAAAGACGAGGAGGGGGAAATCGCTTCTTCTTCGATCGTTCCCATTGCTTTTCCATTGATCGCCGGAGCAGGGACATTGACAACCATCTTGTCTTTGAAAGCGGAGTACCAATCTGTCAATATCGGAATTGGAATTGCCCTAAATTTACTCATCGTATATCTAGTTTTGCGTTTTTCTGGTTGGATACAACGAAAATTAGGGAAAGGCGGAGCCATGGTTTTACGCAAGGTTTTTGGAATTGTCTTATTGGCGATAGCGATCAAGCTTTTTAAGAGCAATTGGGGGGATGTTTGATCTTATCTATTTAACTTCATCGGGGCATTCCTAATTCTTGATCCAAAAACTCATCTACTAAATATCCTACCTAGCCCATGAAGCACTCCTCCTCCAAAGAAAGACCGAGCTGGATACTGTTGGTCATTGTGTTTGCTCAGTTTTGCTGTACTTCCTTATGGTTTGCTGGCAATGGAGTGATGGGAGACCTAGTGACCAATTTTGATCTGTCAGCCAAAAGTTTAGGACATTTGACTTCGGCCGTGCAATTTGGATTCATTGCGGGGACTTTGGTTTTTGCCATTTTTACGATTGCAGATCGCTACCCACCCTCTAGTGTGTTTTTTGTCAGTGCTTTATTGGGGGCTCTTTTTAATTTAGGAGTGATGTGGGAGGAAAATTCTTTGGGAACCTTACTCAGTCTTCGCTTTCTGACCGGCTTCTTTTTGGCAGGCATTTATCCGGTGGGGATGAAAATTGCGGCGGATTATTATGACACTGGCCTCGAAAAATCATTAGGCTTTTTAGTAGGTGCTTTAGTCTTAGGTACTTCCTTTCCACATTTGCTAAAAGGGATGAGCGCTGGTTTGCCTTGGAAATATGTATTGTGGACCACCTCAGGATTGGCTAGTATCGGTGGCTTACTGATGTTTTTTTTGGTTCCTGATGGTCCTTTTCGCAAAGCAGGGCAGGGGATCGACTTTTCCGCGCTGTTTCAGGTTTTTCGCAACCGCAAATTTCGCTCAGCAGCCTTTGGCTACTTTGGACACATGTGGGAACTCTATGCTTTTTGGGCTTTTATCCCCATTTTACTCAGCAGCTATGAAAGTTTACATCCCTCCATCACCTTTAATATTCCCTTTTGGTCCTTTTTGATCATTGCTATCGGAGGATTGGCTTGTGTATTCGGAGGCCTGCTGGCCTCCTCCTGGGGGATACCGCGTACCGCTTTCCTTACTTTGTCTAGCTCTTTGGCCTGTTGCTTGCTCTCTCCCTTGGCCTTTATTCAGGGCTCTGAATTCCTTTTCTTAGTCTTTTTACTTTTCTGGGGGATGGTAGTCGTGGCAGATTCTCCTTTGTTTTCCACCTTGGTGGCCCAAAATGCCCCTGCTGAAGTAAAAGGAACAGCTCTGACCATCGTCAATTGCCTTGGCTTTTCCATTACCATCCTTAGCATTCAACTTCTAAATCAACTGCATCATCAGCTAGAGTCCAATAATATTTATATCCTCCTCGGATTGGGGCCCATTTTGGGTTTGTGGGCTTTGCGAAAGGGACTTTTGGCTACAAAAATCAAAAGCTAGCCCTTTCCTTTTCGAAGGAAGTCCGCAAAGGGAATTATCAATCTGTCCTTTTGGTAAGTGTTTTTTACAAAGGCTAATGACAGATTAGCTATTTCTTTCCAGCACACTTATCAAAAAAAAATAATATCAATCTGCATAATTTTCCAAAACTCCTTCATAAAAGTTTAAATTTGCTGGCATTCACTAAAAGATTTTGACTGATTATGGCAAAAAATACGATGTTGCAGAAAGCAGTACCTCATATAGGAGCTTTATTATTGTTTCTGATTATCCCCATTCTTTACTTTTTACCTCAAGTTCAAGGAAAAGTCATTCCAACGGGAGATTTGATCTCTGCGATTGCGATGAACAAAGAACTCCAAGATTATAAAAAAGCCCATGGAGGAGTACGTGCTTGGTGGACCAATGCTATGTTTGGAGGAATGCCTGCTTATCAGATCGATAGTGCACAGCCTAATAATTTTCTTCATCATGTAGGAAAGATAAACGAATTGTATATCCCTCGACCGATTGGTTATTTCTTTGCCCTTTGTACGACTTTTTACTTATTGCTAATTTATTTAGGAGTCAGTCCTTGGATGAGTGTAATCGCTGCTTTGTGTTTTAGTTTTTCTACTGGAAATCTAACGCTTTATGAAGCAGGGCATATGGCCAAATTTCGGGTAATTGCCTTTTTTGGAATGATGTTTTTGGGGATGTTGATGGTCTTTAAAAAAGATTTATTGCGAGGAGGAATTTTATTTGCATTGGGATTGGGGGTAAGCCTTTATGGCAATCACGTTCAGATGATTTATTATTTTCTGATAGCCTTGGGTCTTTATGTTTTAATGGAAATGGTTCGTTTGATCCGGGAAGGAGAACTGGCTTTTTTGGCGAAAGCGCTGGGCGTACTAGTGTTGGCGACCGGAATTGCCCTTGGATCTTCTGCTTCCAAATTGTGGACGACCTATGAGTACAGTAAGGATACCATGCGTGGAGATCCAATTTTATCTAATGAAGCTACAGTTGCAGGATCAAAAACTTCGAGTGAAACCAACGGTTTGGATTGGCAATATGCAATGAATTGGAGTAATGGTTCACTTGACGTATTTGCTTCAATGATTCCCGGATTTGTAGGAGGAGGTAGTGCAGAGAAAGTAGGGACAGACTCCGAGGTCTACAAGGATTTGCGTAAAAAAGGAGCCAATCTTGGTGCCGATTTTAAAGCTCCTTTATATTGGGGATCTTTACCTTCTACAAGTGGCCCGTTTTATTTTGGAGCGATTATTTGTTTTCTATTTCTCCTCGGTGCAATTACCGTAAAGGGACCTTTGAAATGGTGGTTGGTAGTCGCTACAGTGTTTTTGTTTTTGATGTCGATGGGAAAAAACTTTGCGATTCTCAATCATTTGTTGTTCGACTATTTTCCCTTGTTTAATAAATTTAGAACGCCCAATAGTGTACTTACCGTAACTGGTTTTTTTCTCCCCATTTTGGGAGCATTATCGGTTTCTCAAATCCTAGAAGGAACGATTTCAAAAGCTGAAATTATCAAAGGCTTAAAGATCAGTACGGCGATTGCTGGTGGAATTTGTTTGCTCTCGGCTTTACTCGGTC
>CAYQRA010000579.1:0-4836 GCA_964419315.1 uncultured Saprospiraceae bacterium
AGCTAATCATTAAATAATGGTATATTAAAAATTTCCTTTTCTATTTTTTGTAAAGGAGATACCTTTTATAGTTTATTGTTTTTTTTCACTTTTAGCTCTAAATAGTCCGATTTTTTTTGTATAAATAATCGTCCCTCTTCCTCAAAAGAGGTCTAGTGTCACCGCATTGTCTCAAAAACATTCTGGATTGTTCCATTTTATAAATAAGGGTTTATCTTTACGACAGTCTAAGTAGTTTGAAGGAAACCGACTAAAGGAAGGTTCCTATAATAAATCGAAGATTAGCATGCGCTGAACTTACGTTTCACAAAGTAATTATTTGGATTTTTTCTTTGGAGGGTTTTGAAAAGATCCAATTAATTCGGTTTCGTTACTTATTTACAAATCTTTTATTTGTTTCAACCATGAAGAATCTTGCTTCATTCTGTTTTCTCGGGGTTTTTATTTTCCTAACGGCCTGTCAACCAGCCACTAAGAAGGAAAAAAAAGAACCCAACACCTATGCTAAATTCGTCGTCCAATACCGCCAAAATGATCGCTTGTTTATTGCCGAAGCAAGTTACGCCATCGGCGATTCCCTTGCTAATGCTCAAGCTGCGGAGATGAGTTCCGTTAATTTTCAAGGTAGCCCAATGGATTTAAATAACTCCGCTAGAAAATCTTTATTCTATAAAACAGAACGACAAAGTAATTTCCAAAATCTCTTGAAATTTAAAACAACAGCTCCTTCCGGCAAAAAAATGACAACAGATTTCCAATTCGAAGCAATCGAATCTTTTTTGGTAAAAGATCAAATTAGTAAGGAAAAAGGACTCACCATTGTCTGGAAGGGACTACCACTCGGAGAAGAAGAAAACTTACTAATTTTACTTTCTGATCAAGATAACAAGGCAGCTAGTAGTACTATCTTGGGGCCCACGGCACGGGCTGAAATCCAAATCGAAGGTACTTTCTTCAAAGATTTAAAAACTGGAAGTGGCAATCTATTTTTGGTCAGAAAAAAGAAAGGAGAAAAAACAGAAGGCCAATCAATGATACAGTATGACTTAAACTACTACACTATTCCATTAAAAATCGAGATTCTACCATAAACCGAATTTCCCTTCACTCAAGGTTGCCAAATCAAAAGACACCTCTAGAAATCCCCCACCTCTAGATTAAAACCATTCCTTTAATTCATAAGTTAATCAAAGAAAAGCAGCCCTAACAATAAATTTACTTTTATTGGAAAATCTTTCCTAAAACAGATGGCTTTTTGCCAAAGCCACCGTACTTTTGCAGTCAAATTCAGACGTACTTAAGAAACCACATCAAACTTATGCCAAAAGATAATTCTATAAAGTCTATCCTCATCATTGGTAGCGGCCCTATTATTATTGGCCAAGCTTGTGAATTTGATTATTCTGGAACTCAAGCCTCGCGCTCTATAAGAGAAGAAGGAATTGAAGTAACCCTAATCAATTCCAATCCGGCTACCATCATGACGGATCCGGTTACAGCCGACAACATTTACCTTTTACCACTTACTGTTGAAAGTCTTGTGCAAATTCTGGAAGAACGCCAGATAGACGCTGTCCTTCCTACAATGGGTGGTCAAACTGCACTTAATTTAGCCATCGAAGCTGCCAAGCAGGGCGTTTGGGAAAAATACAATGTGCGTATGGTCGGAGTCGACCTCGATGCTATCGAATTAGCTGAAAACAGGGAAGAGTTTAGAAAACACATGGTAAAGATAGGTATGCAAGTAGCACCTTCTTTTATTGCCAACTCTTTTCTCGAAGGAAAAGATGCGGCTCAAAAACTAGGTGTTCCATTAGTTATTCGCCCTTCTTACACCCTTGGTGGTCATGGTGGTGGCTTTGTACACACCGAAGATCAATTTGATGAAGCTTTGCGTAGAGGCCTTGATGCTTCTCCTACCCATGAAGTATTGGTAGAAAAAGCCGTATTGGGTTGGAAAGAATTTGAATTGGAATTATTACGAGATTCTGCAGATAATGTAGTCATCATTTGTACCGTTGAAAACTTGGATCCAATGGGAATCCATACCGGGGATAGCATCACCGTGGCTCCCGCAATGACGCTAAGTGATAAGGCCTACCAACAAATGCGTGACGATGGTATTCGCATGATGCGATCTTTGGGTAATTTCGCTGGTGGTTGTAATGTACAATTTGCCCAAAATCCAAAAACAGAAGAATTAATTGCCATTGAGATCAATCCAAGGGTATCTCGTTCTTCCGCATTGGCTAGTAAAGCTACCGGATATCCAATTGCAAAGGTGGCGGCCAAACTAGCGATTGGCTACACACTCGATGAAATAAAAAATCAAATCACCGGAACTACTTCTGCTTATTTTGAGCCAACGCTCGATTATGTTATCGTAAAAATGCCACGTTGGAATTTCGAAAAATTCTACGGAGCGGATCATAGTCTAGGATTACAAATGAAATCCGTAGGAGAAGTCATGGCCATTGGCCGAAACTTTTTGGAGGCTCTACAAAAAGCTTGTCAAAGTCAAGAAAACAATCGGACTGGCTTAGGTGCCGATAAAAAAGAATGGATCCGTACTTCTGATATTCTCACTCGCTTAGAAAAAGTTAGTGACGATCGTATCTATCGCGTAAAAGATGCTTTGCGGATTGGAGTACCAGCCAAGACCGTACAAAAGCTAACCTATATTGATCCTTGGTATATCGATCAGATCAAACGTTTGGTAAAAATGGAGGAGCGTGTTATCCGCTTCAACGTAGCGGAAGATATTCCTGAAAACTTTTTTAGAGAACTCAAAGAAGTGGGTTACTCTGATGCACAACTAGCTTGGCTTATGCGCATCAGCGAAAAAGAAGTAACGCGCCAACGGAAAAAATTAGGCATCAAACGAACCTTCAAATTGGTGGATACTTGTGCTGCTGAGTTTGAAGCACAGACTCCTTATTACTATTCTACCTTCGACGGCGAAAACGAAAGCATTCGTTCGGAAAAGAAAAAAATTGTTGTCCTTGGTTCTGGACCAAATCGAATTGGACAAGGAATCGAATTTGATTATTGTTGTGTTCATGGATTATTGGCGATCAAAGAAGCAGGGTATGAAGCGATCATGATCAATTGTAATCCAGAGACGGTTTCTACTGATTTTGATATTGCAGACAAACTATATTTCGAACCCGTATACTGGGAACACATTGAAGAGATTTTGGAATTGGAGCAACCCGAAGGAGTTATTGTTCAGCTAGGTGGCCAAACGGCGATCAAACTCGCTGAAGAATTCCACAAGCGAGGCATTAAAGTAATTGGTAGTTCTTACGAATCTATGGATTTGGCAGAAGACCGAGGTGCTTTCTCAGATCTTTTAAAAGAACTGGGAATTCCTTATCCAGAATATGGGGCAGCAGATGATGCCGACGAAGCATTGGTCATTGCCAATCGCGTCACCTATCCAGTACTCGTAAGACCTTCTTATGTATTGGGTGGCCAGCGCATGAGAATTGTCATCAATGATGAAGAATTAGAACGACATGTATTGAGTATTTTCAAACACATGCCAGATAATAAAGTATTGATTGATCAATTTCTCGAAAGAGCTAAAGAGGCAGAAATTGATGCCATCTGCGATGGAGACGAAGTACACATCATGGGAATCATGGAACACATCGAGCCAGCTGGTATCCACTCTGGTGATAGTTCTGCCATGCTTCCTACTTACAGTCTTTCGGATGCGGTGATTGAGCAAATGAAAGAGCATACCAAGAAATTGGCATTTGCGCTAAAAATTAAAGGCTTGATCAATATTCAGTTTGCCATCAAAGGGGAAAAAGTTTATGTAATCGAAGCTAATCCAAGAGCATCGCGCACAACACCTTTTATTGCCAAAGCTTACAAAGTACCTTACCTGAAGATTGCGACTCAGGTCATGATGGGAACTCACAAATTAAAAGATTTTGACATCAAAAAGGATCTAGAGGGTTATGCCATTAAAGTTCCTGTTTTCTCTTTCAATAAATTCCCTAATGTAGATAAAAACCTAGGGCCAGAAATGAAATCAACTGGAGAATACATTCGCTTCATTAAAGATCTTAATGATCCTTTCTTCCGAGAGTTGGATCGAAACCGATCTATGTATTTGACTAGATAATAAATTCATTGAGGAGCAAATAAATACTTTATTCTAAAAAAGCCCACAGCAAAGAATTCTTTCTAGCTGTGGGCTTTTTCTATAAAGAAAAAAAGTCTCTGCGTTTTTTCTATCTTTGCAAGAATACCCTAGAGTAACCTTATGGCTTTTCTTCTCGTAAAAAAAGAGTCTTTCAAGAAGAAAAACCCTTCTTTTAATTGCCTGATCTCCTTTACAATATGTAATTTATTTTAGGCATCCATCAAAAACCTCCACACATGAAAACCAAACAAGACATTGTAGAAAACTGGCTCCCTAGGTATACCGGAACCTCTTTGGAAGAATACGGAGAGTATATTCTCCTTACTAATTTCTCTCTTTATGTCGAGCTCTTTGCGGCCTGGAATAATGTAGAGATCAAAGGTAAAGATCGCTCTATGCCTTCTGCAACAGCAGGCAAAATTACCATTATTAATTTTGGAATGGGAAGTCCGAATGCCGGAACAGTCATTGACTTATTGACCGCCATCAAACCCAAAGCAGCTTTGTTTTTAGGAAAATGTGGAGGAATCAAATCCAAAATCAACAAAGTTGGAGATTTGATTTTACCAATCGCTGCGATTCGAGGTGAAGGAACTTCTAATGATTACATGCCACCAGAGGTGCCAGCATTCCCTGCCTTTGCCCTACAAAAAGCCATCTCTACTACGATTAGAGAATAC
>CAYQRA010000580.1:0-4836 GCA_964419315.1 uncultured Saprospiraceae bacterium
ATACTCGTCACTACCATTTGTTGAAGAATATCATAGCTTACCATATTGATGACTGCTTCGCCCGTTGTCTTGATATTGTGTAGCGTATCTTTGGTGCTATTATCGCGACCTCTGCGATTCGAAGAGAAGACAACGATTGGCGGATTGGAACTAAAGCAATTAAAAAAACTATAAGGGGCAAGGTTTGGATTCCCATCTTCATCAAGGGTACTCACAAAAGCGATAGGTCTTGGAGCGACACTTCCCAAGAGGTATTGGTGGAGGTCACCTTGGGCAACATTATTGGGGTCGATACTTAGCATAAGGGCAAATTTATGGTGAATGGGAAAGTTACGATTTATTTGCAAAGGGAGGGTAGAAAGAGGCCGAGGAAGTCGAAAGCATAAAAAGATGGAGTAGAAGACCATTAAAATGGCTTTATCGGTCAATTTTTTTTCAAAAATAAGCAAGCAATCCGTGGATAATCCGATATTTGCAGGGTTTTCTGACTGACAGAATGACCTATTTGGCCTGCTGGCAGAAAAATTGATGACAAATAAGTATCAAACCAAGGCTATGCCTTCACGAAGTAAATTATAATGTTGAAAAAAATCAAAGACATAATGGGCAAGAAGGATAAAAAGACTGCCAGTAATTCTGAGAAATTACAAGACGAAACCTTAACAGAAGAGGGTAAAGAGGCAGAAACAGCAACTAATCAGGCGGATTTAGAAGAAAATGAAGTAGAAGAAACCGAAGAAGGAGATGATCTTCGCAGTGAAATAGCGGAATTGAAAGACAAAAACTTACGGCTCCGCGCTGAATTTGACAACTTCCGTAGAAGAACCATGCAGGAGATGATCGAGAAAAGAGCAACAGCGGCGCAGGACACATTGACAGCATTACTGCCAGTTTTAGACGATTTCACTAGAGCTAAGAAAATTGCAGATGACGAATCGACCACCGAGGAGTTTAGTGAAGGGGTAAATCTGGTATACAATAAACTGCAAACCTTTATGGAAAAGCAGGGATTAGTGCCAATGGAAAGCACCGGAGAAGAATTTGACGCAGAATTCCATGAGGCAATTACAGAGATTCCTGCTCCGACAGAGGATATGAAAGGAAAAGTAATTGATACTATTGAAACGGGTTATTTCCTGAAGGAAAAAATTATTCGCTTCGCCAAAGTAGTGGTTGGTAAATAATTAGACCTTGTAGTAATTTGATGGAAATAAATTCAAACTGCTTGATTCATTTTTCCGTCCCAGACCGAGTTGCTTTGCAACTCACAACGATACCAAAATAATGGCAAAAAGAGATTTTTACGAAATACTCGGTGTTTCAAAAGGTGCGGATGAAACCGCTATCAAAAAAGCTTATCGCAAAATCGCGATGAAATATCACCCGGATCGCAATCCAGATGATAAAGCGGCCGAGGAAAAATTTAAGGAAGCAGCCGAAGCTTATGAAATTTTGAGTGACGCAGATAAACGTGCTCGCTACGACCGCTTTGGACATGCTGGGGTCGGACAAAATGCTGGTGGTGGATTTGGAGGAAGAGGTGGAATGACCATGGAGGATATCTTCTCTCAGTTTGGCGATGTCTTTGGAGATGGTGGTAGTCCTTTTGAGTCTTTCTTTGGCGGCGGAGGCGGCGGTGGCCGTGGGCGTACCCGGAGTAGAGGTCAGCGGGGAAGTAATTTGCGGGTAAAGGTTAAATTAACTTTGGCAGAAATCGCTTCTGGAGTCAACAAGAAAATCAAAGTAAAAAAGCAACTCAACTGTAAAACTTGTAATGGTTCTGGTGCTAAAGATAGTGGCTCGGTAGCGACTTGTAATACTTGTCGAGGTTCGGGCTATGTTCGCCAAGTGCGAAGTACTTTTTTGGGTCAAATGCAAACAACGGCAGCTTGTCCTTCGTGTAATGGAAGTGGTCAGACGATTACGGCTAAATGTGGAACGTGTAAAGGGGAAGGTCGAAGTGTGGGAGAAGATACGATTGAGTTGGATATTCCAGCTGGAGTAGCAGAAGGCATGCAATTGTCTTTACAAGGAAAAGGGAATTCTGGTGCAATGGGTGGCCCAAGTGGGGACCTATTGGTCAGTATCGAAGAAGTCCAACACTCGCATTTGCAAAGAGATGGAATGAATTTGATCTATGAGTTATACCTCAATTTTGCGGATGCTTCTTTAGGAACCTCTATTGAAGTACCAACGATTGATGGCAAAGTGAAAATCAAAATTCCAGCAGGGACGCAAGCAGGAAAAATCTTCCGCTTAAAAGGCAAAGGTTTACCTGCAGTGCAAAGCTATGGTAAAGGAGATCAATTGATCCATACCAGTATCTGGACACCGAAAAAACTCAATGACCAAGAACGGAAATTGATGGAGAAATTACGCACCATGCCCAATTTTGATCCACAACCCGGTAAAAGTGAAAAAGGCTTTTTTGATAAAATGAAAGATTATTTTACCTAGGATTTAGACTTAGGAATTTTATTTAGAAAATACGAAAAAAGCGCGTCGAATAATATTAAATTTGTTCGACGCGTTTTGTTTATCCACTAATTCCAGTATTTATAATGGCTAAAATCCGATTTCTTTTTGTACTCTGTATTTCCATCCTCTTTTTTTCTGCTTGTGGCCCTGAAGTGATTTTTGAAAAAAAGTTAGAAATCCCTGCTAGTGGCTGGACTTATCAAGATACCTTGCATTACGAATTTGAAATCATGGATACTAGTAAGGTTTATAACCTATTTCTTGACCTAGGCCATACCACGGACTTTTCTTCGCAAAATCTTTATGTGAAATTATATACCGGATTCCCCAATGGACAGCGACCGGCTCAAAGACTCTCCATTGATATAGCAGATAAGACCGGTGCTTGGTTGGGAAAATGCAGTGGCGAAAAATGTCAATTGGATCTCCCGATTCAAAGCAATGCTTATTTTAATCAATTGGGAACCTATAGTTTTACGGTCGAACAATTTATGCGAGTAGATTCGCTTGCCGAAGTCTTAAGCGCGGCATTTAGAATCGAAGTGGCGGAGGAAAAACGGTGATTAGGGCTTCTTGCAAAAGAGAAAGGCTGTTGTTTATTAATAGAAGCAACAGCCTTTTTTATTTGGTACAAAGAGGCGGATAAAATAAAAGTTTGGAAAACCAAAACAAAGTATATGTATTTCTCGTACATATTGTTATAACAATTTATTTTGCTTAAGTCCTAAACCAAATAAATAGATACAGAACACTTTCCTTTAAATTCAAAAGAAGCCATTGACTGTTGAAGTCTTACTACTTGCGCTTCCATTTTTTTCTTTTTCTTTTCCATGAAAACAGATTCCAACTTTAGGTGAATCTGGCACTTCGTATACCTAACCTCCTTGTTTGTAACTCTGCAAACACAGGGCTGCCTATGCCCAGATGTTTGCTCTATTTTATAATTCCTAAACCCATAATTATGTCTACAATGACAACGACTTCCTCTATTGGTCCTGGTGCGATTGCAACTCCGAGTGTAAAAGGAGCGCCAAGATTTTCCTTGTCCAACTCTGATTGGTTAGCCATTCAAGTCTATGTTGAAAATGCACTTACCCTTCCTACGGATATGGCTGGTTTTGTTCAATCTTTAGGAGATGGTGCGCCATCTGATCCCAGCGATTTTGATCGATTGGTTACGGCTTATTCCAATATTCATGATCATGTAACGGTTTGGAAAAATGAAGTATTTCCTGAAACGGTATCTCTTGCTTCGGATATTCATAATTATGCACAAGAAGCACCAACGTACTATAATCCGATTCTACCATTAGCTAATAAATTGGTCGAAAACCCTAATGATGAACAAACCAAGGCTCAACTCGCTGCCGTTCTCCAAGTCTTGATCAAAAGTGCTACAGATAAACACGATGCAGCTGCCGCAGTAGTTACAAAAATTCAAACTTTTGCCAATCAAACGGAGGATGATAAAAGAACCTTGAGTGGTGTCGATAATAAAGGTGGACTAGTCAAATATTATAATGATAAATATGGCGCCACCAGCACTGAGGTGCAACAACTCACGGATGATATTACGGCACAAACTATTATTCTAAACGCAGCAAATAAAGAATACAAACATGATGTGATCGTAGCTTCTACTACCGCAACCTATGCTTGGGTTCCTTTAGTTGGATTTATAGCAGCAGCTACTGTGGCAGGAGTCTATGGAGACAAAGCAGTAAAAGCTTTAGATAGAGCGCATGCTGCTCAAAAGAAAATTGATACGTTCAATGCTCAATTGGCGGCAGATGTCAGATTAATGGCTGCGATCAATTTGGCAGAAGGAGGCATTAGTAATATCCTAGGACCACTAAATGCTGCATTACCAGTTATCCAACATATCCAGGGAGTATGGGGAGCCATCTCTGACGACCTCGGAAATATTACTTCCTTGATTGAAAATAATATTCAAGATGCATTGCCAATCATTATGAACCTCGGAGTAGAGGCTGCTCTCAATGCTTGGACCGCAGTTGGTCAAGAGGCAGATGCTTATCGAACGAATGCCTACATCACTGCTCCACAACCTGCTCCTGTAACTAACCCTGTTTAAAATCATTGTATATGTCTAATCAAACCAACCAAAACCTCCAGTCTGCCAACCCGGCAGACTGGAAACAGTTTTATATAGATTTACAAAACAAAGGTAATGTCCCCAATGCCGCTACGATGGATATCGATCCAAATACGGCCATTTTCCGAGACAATTACCTCAATCTATCTGAAGTAAAAGAAAGTATCCGAAAGTCTGGCAAAACGCCAATAATGACGACACTTTATACCGATGTATTAGAAATTCCTGAACACACCAATTGG
>CAYQRA010000581.1:0-4832 GCA_964419315.1 uncultured Saprospiraceae bacterium
GTAGAATCATTTATGATTTCCGACTTTCTCGTAGCGAAGCGGGCGGGCCCTTTACTCGGGATGTTCTTTTTTATTCTCGTCGCATTGGCGGTGCGCCTCATGGCTACCCAGATATCGCAGATCAGGAATACCTAAACTTGCCATCCAATACAGCTATCTTGGGGGCAGCCAAGTTTAGTGGAAAAACAAAAAAAGGTTTGTCGATCGGTATCATGGAATCCATCACCCAAAAAGAATATGCAGAGATTGATAATAATGGAGAACGCCGAGAAGAGTTGGTCGAACCGCTAAGTAATTATTTTGTCGGACGACTACAAAAAGATTACCAAGAAGGGAACACCGTGGTCGGAGGTATTTTCACTGCCGTCAATCGAGATTTAGAAAACACCAATCTTGATTTCCTTCATCGATCCGCCTATTCGGGAGGGCTTGATTTTTCTCATCGCTGGAAGAATGCCATGTGGTTTGTCAGTGGTAATACTATCTTTAGCCGGGTCAATGGTACGACCGAAGCCATTACCAATACGCAAGAAAGAATTGAACATAGTTTTCAACGATTGGATGCGCCCCACCTAGGAGTTGACACTAGCAAAACTTCCTTGACTGGGTTTGGAGGAAATCTAAAATTGGGAAAAGTTGGTAATGATAAAAGGTTTAATTTTGAAGGAGGCGTGACTTGGCGATCTCCGGAATTAGAAATCAATGATCTAGGGTTTTTACGCTCTACGGATGAAATCATCCACTACCTTTGGGCGGGTTATCGAATAGACAAACCCTTTTCGATTTTTCGAAACGTCCGTTTCAATTATAACCATTGGTTGAGTTGGGACTTTAGCGGACTCCATACTTTTCATGGCTGGAATGTCAATGCGCAAGCCAATTTCACCAACAATTATAACTTTGGCACCGGTGTCAATTATTTTCCTTTCAACATCGACACCAAAGCCCTCCGTGGTGGTCCTAATCTTCGCATGGGAAAAGAAATTGTCAACTGGATGTTTCTCGGTACCGATAGTCGAAAGAAAATACAAGTCTTCTTCAATATGTTTCACAATTGGGGCTTAGACAATCCAAGTACCAGCTCGAATTACAACATAACTTTTAATCTCCGTCCGATGAATACCTTGGGGATTTCGGTAGGCCCAAGTATTAGTCAAAATTATCAAATCTTGCAATACGTGGATGAAATTGAAGTTGGCAATAAAACCAAATACCTCACTGCGACCTTAGATCAAAAAACCTTGAGCATGACGGTCAATCTCAATTACACCATCAATCCAAATTTAACCATTCAGTACTATGGTTCCCCTTTTATTTCCAGAGGACGATACCATAATTTCAAATCTATTGTGGATGGAACCAATAGTCAATTTGAACAACGCTATGAAACCTATTCTGCGGAGCAGGTAAAATATAATGCCCTGGAAGATCTTTACTTTTTCGATGATTCCAGTCCGGGAGCAGAAGATTCTTTTTCCTTAGAAAATCCAGATTTTAATTTCATGCAATTTCGATCTAATCTCGTCTTGAGGTGGGAGTATATTCCGGGCTCAGAGGTTTTCTTAGTTTGGTCGCAAGGGAATACCAATTCTGGAAATCCACAGGATCGTTTGCTACCAAGTTTGCGGGAGAATTTATTTTCTCAAAAAGCCAATAATATATTTTTGGTGAAGTATACTTATCGGTTTAGAAAATAGTTGTAGGTGGATTAGCTGCGCCGCAGCTTGGAGTTGCAGGTAATCACAAATTTATTTCCGCTTCCGCAAAGGCTTTAAAAGCTTCCATGAATTTATAGGATTGTTTTTTAAAGACACTGGGCAATAAAAAACCAATGATTCTCATAAAGCTGGTGAACTTAAAATCATGATCCGCCACCCACTTGGTTTTATCAGGCCCCATCTCGATAAAATAATTTTTTTGCCGGTTCCAAACCATAGGTGCTTCGTAAATCGCAGAGAAACCATCTGGTAGATTTTTACCAGTGATGGTCTCGGTTAATTCTAGCACCTTTCCATTATTATTGTATTTGAGCAAAGCCACTCCTCCGGTTTCGCCATAGGGTCCGCTGAGGTGTTCAAAACTCACAAATCCTTCTTGCCAGTGTTGCAAATTTTCCACACTATCAAATAAGGTGATCATTTTTTCTCTGGAAATAGCTATTTCAATTTCAAGGGTATATTTCATTGGTTTACTTTTGGAGAAAACAAATCAAAGGGGGTAAAATACCTGCGGCGCAGCTTCGAGCTGCACCGCAGGTAAACTCCTTAGCTCAATTTATAAATACTTTCTTCAATTTCCTTGCCACGAGCATTGGCAAAACCGTGATCGATTCCTATTTTTTCAAACCCTGCTTTTTCTAAAACTTTTTGGGAAGCAAAATTATCAAAAGCGACTCTTCCAAAAATAGGTCGACCGGTCTCAACTTTTAGAAATGCTTTGAGTGCTTGGCTAGTGATCCCTCTGCCCCAAAACTCTTTAGCAATAGCATAAGTTATTTCCGCATTGCCTTCCATCACAAATTTTACCACACAACCAATGACTTGCTCTTGCACAATAATACTTTGCATATGGATATCCTCTCCTCCTAGCAGTCCGGTCCATTTTTCCAGATATGCTTTTTTGTCGAAAGGATTCTTAGGCGTAAATGCTGCCATATGATTGGCTTCCTCATCTGTTTGATTGAGGTAAAAAATTTCTAAATCTTCTGCTATTGATTCTCTTAACGTAAGTTCCATAAATGCTCTTAATGTTTGGTACGAATAAACGATAAAAGGCATCAGAAAGCAAAGACATTTTTGCCTCTTCTCTGATGCCTTTCCTTATAAAAAAATTCTTGGACAAAAAAGATTCTCGCCTTTATCTCGGCAACCACCAACCCAACCAAGCACCGACCAATCCCCATTGTACAAAAAGATCCACAATATAACCCATCGTATTTCCTTCAAACCAAATGTGATTGAGGTACGGAATCGTCAAATAAGCAATCGCACCGACCGCTAGGGAGGAAAGAAGTGCGGTACTAAAATCGAGTTTGGCCATTTTCAATAAAATCCAACACAGCATAAATATGGATAAGAAGTCGATCACTAAGCCTCGAAGCATATTCATCCCCATATTCATATTCAACGAATTGTGATAACTAATCTTTGCCCAAGGTTTTCCCACGGAGCTCTCCATCAGCTGTGTTCTAACTTCGTCACTTGCATCAGGAGGTACGGTAGGCAACATGAATTGGCCTTCTTCCATATTCTCGCTCAAAAAAGTCATAATTTTTTCTTGATTGGGCGTATAAGCGGTTTCCGTTCCATGTACATTTAAGAGACTCCAGGAAAAGAATTGCCAAAAAAATAGAATTAATCCACCGACTAAGGTACCGATAAGTGTTTTTTTCATGATGTTGGTTTTAGATAATTAAAGTATCAAATGATCATATTACAATCAAATTTAAACAAATAATTTATAAAACCAAAAATCGTAAACAAATAATTTAACCCATTCATCCATTACAAATACAAACCGGAAACACTAAAATAACCTAGGATTCCACATACTCCGAAACCCCATTTCCTTCCACCTCCCCCAACCATTCCCAATTCAATCGCAGGTGAATTTTACTAGCCTCGGTCAAAGAAATATCCGCAATCGCTCGCCCAGCTTTCAATTCCTCCTCCGTCGTCATACACTGATAAATCATATGCAATTTTGCACCTTCCAGCCGAGCGATAATCTTGCCATAGCGAATACTTCCACCACTATAATCAGCAGTTACCAAATTGCCATTTTGCTGGTATTGAAAAACCGTGGTGGCGCTAGCCCTTCCTTTTTCAGAGTTCTCTAGCAATACAAAGGTTTTATTATCAAAATTAAAAGAGCTCATCCGTTTTGATTTTCAAGATTTTCATAAAGAAGTTGTCTAAAAATAGATCATTTTCCAATACGCTAGCTCCAGACAAATACCTTTCCACACAGAATTCCATCAATATTCTACAAAAAACCTTATATTTAATGACTTAATACCTTTCCACACGATTTCCTTGATTCCGATTTTCAATATTTCTCCATTATTCCAATGGGTCAATTTTCTATGCTAATTCCTGAAAAAATCAGAGTTTAGAAGTTGCTTCTATTGCGATTCCGGCTTCTTAATCATGAAGTTGTTTAAAAAGTCGTGATGAACTTATTGATAAGAGTCCCGACGAAATGTCGGGAACAAAGCTCATTTTGGCCACCCGTCCCTTCGGGGTCGCTAATTATCATTAGCTCATGTAGCCAAAGCTACGGTGACCAAAAATAGCTGAAGATATTGGTTGTCAATGACTTGTCAAGAAATCATTGAGGGCTTTTTTAAACAACTTCCATATAAACCAAAACAAAAACGAAAAAAATGGAATATCGAATTTTACCACTATTAGTATTCCTTTTCCTCAGCTCGGCTTTATTTGCCAATAACGGTGACCCAACGACCGTCACGCTCTGCAATGGCGATAAGATGACCTGGAAGGATTACCTCCTTTACAAAGAAATGAGATCCATCGACTACGATATTGAGATCGACTATATGTCGAATAAAAATTTCTCTCCCTTCAAAGTTGACCTGGTTAATAATAGCATTGGAGCTTGGTCTTCTATTATCCAAATGCCTTTGGTCGCTTCTGCCGCAGCCAACTTGCCAGATGGTCGAGTGATGACTTGGTCGGCTAAAGACAAACTCTCTTTTGGTGGAAATCTGGGAAGAACATGGACCGCCATTTTTGATCCTTCCAATAATTCAACCGTTGATTTTTTGATAGAACAAACGGGACATGATATGTTTTGTCCCGGTACGGCTAATT
>CAYQRA010000582.1:0-4824 GCA_964419315.1 uncultured Saprospiraceae bacterium
TACTATTGATTGCTTTGGTTATCAAAATGGGTTCAAAAGGACCAATTATCTATAAGTCTAAACGAATCGGAACCGGATACCAACAGTTTGATTTTCTAAAATTCCGTTCTATGGTTGTTGATGCGGATGCTCAATTGAAAAATTTGACACACCTCAACTCTTATAATGACGATACAGCCGAGGAAGATGGAGATAAGAAAAAGGCTTCTTTTGTAAAGTTGACCAATGATCCAAGAATCACCAAAATTGGTAAATTTATCAGAAAAACTAGTTTTGATGAGCTCCCACAATTGATCAATGTATTGAAAGGGGAGATGTCTATCGTTGGAAACCGACCTTTACCATTATATGAAGCTGAGCAAATGACTCGAGACGATTGGGCCAAAAGATTTTTAGCTCCTGCTGGACTAACGGGACTTTGGCAAGTAAATCCTAAAGGAAAAGACAATCTCACCGTGGAAGAGCGTATCGGATTGGATATCAAATATGCGGAAAGCTATTCTTTCTGGTTAGATATCAAAATCATTTCTCGCACCTTGCCTGCAATGATTCAGAAAGAAAGTTAAAAAAATACTCGCCGGAAAGCATTTTTCCGGTCTAAAAGCCAACTGTACTACTTGTTTTCCGTATAATGGATAAACAAAAATGTCCAGTTGGCTTTTTTTATCCCAATTACTGATTAACGCATAATTTATAATGGCTGCCAAACAACCATTAGTCTCGATCATCACCATCAACTACAACCAACTGGCGGTAACTTGCCAAATGTTGGACTCTATAGTCGAATCTACTCATTCGAACTATGAAATCATCTTAGTTGATAATGCCTCCAAGGAAAATCCGGAGCGCCTCATTTCTGAAAAATACCCACACGTCCATTTTATTCGCAGCGAAGAAAACCTTGGTTTTTCTGGAGGAAACAACCTTGGAATCCGCGCGAGCAAAGGCGATTATTTGTTTTTCGTCAATAATGATACAGAGTTTACGCCCCCACTCATGGAGCTGCTACTCGCAAATTTTGAAGAAAATCCCCGATTAGGTGCCATAAGTCCAAAGATCTTGTACCATCCTGAAGTGGTAGATGGACAAAAGGATTTGATCCAATATATGGGAACCACTCCGGTCAATTCTTTTACTGCCCGTAATCGAACCATCGGAGAGATGGAAAAGGACAAAGGACAATATCCTCAACCTAAGGCTACCGCCTATATCCATGGTGCAGCGATGATGATTCCTCGAAAAGTAATCGAAAAAGCGGGAATTATGCCGGCTTTCTTTTTTCTATATTATGAAGAATTGGATTGGTCGGAAAGAATCCGAGGAGCAGGGTATGAATTATATGTAGAACCTAGAGCAGCGATTTTTCATAAAGAATCTATTTCGGTGGGTAAAATGAGTACCTTAAAAACCTATTACCTCAATCGCAATCGCATTTTATTTATGCGTAGAAATCGCAGTGCTTGGCAAGTTTTTGTATTCTCTCTTTTTCTAATCTTTTTGACGATTCCCAAAAACTTACTTACTTTTTTGATCAAAGGCCAGCGCGAACATGCCGCAGCATTTATCAGAGCTATCCGTTGGAATTTGACTCATCCAAAATTCGATCGAGAAGAAGCTCCATTGGAAGCACTGCAATATAGTGCTCCTTCAAAAACTGAAATTTAAAAACACGGTTATGACAGCAATTCTATATTATCTTTTTGCCGGAATTTGTGGAGTGCTATTCTTCTTTTTGGTATTCCCATTCTTCAAGGTATTGGTTTCTCTGTTTAGTTCTGAAAAGATCACAGATAAAAAAGATCTACCAGAAACAGACTTCGCCTGTATCATCACTGCCTACAAAAACGCGGAGATCACTAAGCCCGGTGTTAAGTCTTTACTCAAACAAAATTACAGCAATTTTGAAATCTATGTAATGGCCGATGAGTGTGATATTTCTGATTATAATCTGACCCATGAAAAACTCAGTGTCTTTAGTCCTGATCCACCTTTGCGATTAAAAGCAAAGTCGATTATTTATGCCATAGAACGATTTAAAAGAAAACATAAATACATCCTCATCTTTGATGCGGATAACTTAGCTCATCCTGATTTTCTTAAGATTATCAATCAGTATGTGCATGAAGGATATACCTCTATTCAAGGGCAAAGAACGGCCAAAAACCTAGATACGATGTATGCTTGTGCGGATGCTACTGGGGAGTTTTACAAAAATTATATTGAGCGTTATGTACCGTATTTGATTGGTTCTTCTTCTGTGATCTCTGGTTCTGGAATGGCCGTAGAAGCGGGTTTGTACAAGGCGTATCTGGCAAGTCCAGAAATTGAACAAGGTAAACACAAGTGGAAGAAAATGTTGCAGGAAGATAAGATTTTACAAAACTTTCTTTTGCGTAGAAAAGAAAAAATCAGCTATGCTTGGGATGCTGTGATCTATGATGAAAAGGTGACTTCTGCAGAGCAGGTAGAGACTCAACGGAGTCGTTGGTTGTATTCCTATTTTCAGAATTTACCCAATTCATCTGGCCTGATCTTACGTGGACTTTTGGGTTTGAATTATAATCAACTGCTATTTGGTTTGATCACGATTGCTCCACCTTTATTCATCCTTTTATTTAGTTCTTTTGGGATGATGGTACTGGCGGCTTTTGTGGATCTGAAACTGGCAGTGATGATGTTTACGGGCTTGGCTGTATTTGTCCTCAATATCTTTTTTGTTCTATATCTCTCCAAGGTGCCGATCGAAATTTGGAAGGCCCTGTGGGGGATTCCACTCTTTATCTGGAATCAAGTTACCGCCTTATTCAAAATGGCGGATCCGAATAAAAACTTTAAACATACAGAGCATAAAGTAAGTGTATCGATTGATGAAATGATGCAAGAGGAACAAGAGAAATCTTAGATTTTTATTTTATGTTTTAACAGTTCTAGAAGCTTTTTAAAACACTAGTCTAGTTTGATTATTTTAGGCCCCAAAAATCCCTTAAATTCGCTTTTACCAAAAACTGACTCTGATTGAAAAATATAGCCCTCCTCTTTTCTGTTGGATTAAATCTCTTGCTGATCGCTGGTCTTTTATACCTAGTGCACACCCTTGGTGGCTTTAGTTATATGCTTTATAAAATGAAAAATCGGGGAGCGACTGGCGTCTATGAATTGCGCAAAAATGTTTTCGAAGTCATGCCCAAGGATACTGGGGCGATTGTGATGCTTGGCAATAGCCTCACCCAAGGCTGTGAATGGTCGGAACTCTTAGACCGACCAATAAAAAATAGAGGAATCGCTGGGGAAATGACCGAAGGTCTATTGGCCAGGTTATCTACCATTACAGCGATGAAGCCTTCTCGGCTTTTTGTGATGACCGGAGTCAATGACTTGATTTATACTGGTTCTGCCGAAGTCCTAAAAAATTACCAAAAAATATTAGACCAAATCAAGACACAAAGTCCTCAAACCGAGGTTTTTGTGCAAAGTTTATTGCCTGTCAATGCTACCATCAGAGCAACCAATATCAGTAATGAAGCGATCTTGGAAGTCAATAAAGGAATCGAACAATTGGCCATAGAACGTCAAATGACTTACCTCAATTTGCATGCTCTTTTGGTGGATGAAAAGGGACGATTGGCGAGTAAATTTACTTTCGATGGGGTCCACATTACCGGAGAAGCTTATTTATTATGGAAAAACGAAATCTTGGAATATCTAAGTGAGGGTTTGGAATAGTTTATGGAATAGTAGATAGGGGATATTCGGAAGAATCATCTCCCTTAAAGAATGCGTTGATTTTACCTGTTTAATTGAAGAACAAATACGACCGTACGAATGATTTTTAACAGCTTGGCTTTCTTTGTCTTTCTAGGAATATTTCTGCCACTTTACTTTATGCTAAGGGGGCGGATGCGTTTGATCTTGTGCCTAGTCGCCAGCTATTTTTTCTATGGTTGGTGGGATTGGCGTTTTTTGAGTCTTATTCTGACCTCGACTTTGATTGATTATTTTGTGGGCATGAAGTTGGAGAATACAGAGGATCAACCTTTGCGCAAGCGACTGATGATCTTGAGTATGATGGCCAATTTAGGTTTTTTGGCTTTCTTCAAATATTTCAATTTCTTTATTGATTCCTTTCGGGAAATGATGCTCTCTGCGGGTGTCGAACCCAGTTTTAATACCCTCAATATTATCTTACCCGTTGGAATATCTTTTTACACTTTTCAATCGATGAGTTATACGATTGATGTGTATTGGAAGAAAATTAAAGTAGAAAGAGATTTTATTCGATTTTCTACTTTCATTTCCTTTTTTCCGCAATTGGTCGCAGGACCGATCGTAAGGGCTAGTGATTTTTTACCACAGTTCCAAAAAGACCGAGAATTCAATTGGGATCGCTTGGTAGCCGGAACGGGACAGATGCTTTGGGGCTTCTTTAAGAAAGTCGCAGTGGCAGATTCTTTGGCCCCTTTTGTTGATCAATGCTTCGCTGCTCCGGGAGGTTTCTCTTCCATTCATTTATTGATTGGAGTCGTCTTTTATTCTTTTCAAATTTACTGTGATTTCTCTGGCTATAGCGATATCGCGATAGGTTTAGCAAGGATCATGGGTTTTGATTTTCCCGATAATTTTAAGACGCCTTATTTTTCTAAAAACTTTTCTGAATTTTGGACGCGTTGGCATATCTCTTTGTCGAGTTGGCTGCGCGATTATTTATATATTCCTTTAGGTGGAAGCCGTAGTGGCGGTTTTGCTTCTAAATTTTTGATTGGTATTTTCTTAGTCTTATCCGTCGCGGCTACTGGCTGGTGGTGGTTGATTGCTTTGTATGCACTC
>CAYQRA010000583.1:0-4816 GCA_964419315.1 uncultured Saprospiraceae bacterium
AAACGGGCTACACCAATACCCATAATATTAATATTTCTAAGGGGGGCAACTGGGGTTCGATCAGAACTTCTCTGACCTACCAGGGGCATGATGCCGTGGTTCCCAATTCCAATTTCAACCAGTATACCGCTAATATTGGATCGCAGTTGAAAATCAGTGAAAAACTAGATGCTGAAATTGCTCTGTCTTACATCAAATACCATCGGAAAAATAGCCCCTCTTTAGGGGACGATAATAATGCTTCTTTTGGTAAAGGCATTTTGTACAGTTGGCCCAGATCGTATAAAGGATTAGAAAAAGAACTCAATATCAATCCAGATGGTTCGCGTTATAATTATGGTGGAAATTATCCTTTCCAATTTACGCCAGCCCACCTTTGGTGGAACACAGAAAATCAAAATACCTATTTGGATCGCAATAAATTTATTGGTTCTATTGGTATTAATTATCAACCCACTAATTGGCTAAATTTCAATGCTCGAACCGGAATTGATTTTACGGATAATGAATTTGAGACTAGAAATAATCCTATAGATATATTTGGTGTTAGAGAGGCTTCTTATGGTCATGAACTGGATCGAAATATTGTTCACAATAGCGAAATGCTAATCAGTGCCACTAAGAATGATTTATTTACCAAAGACTTCAACCTTAGTTTTTCGGTAGGTGGTGCCCAATGGTATAGAGATCAATACGGCCTCAATGCGACGACCAATCAGTGGGTCAATCCTTGGTTGTTTTCTTTTGCCAATTACTCTGGAGAAGATCAAAGTAGAATTCCGGTTGCCAAAGAATTGAAATTCGAAAAGAAAATCAATTCTATTTATTCCTTTCTCAATTTTTCTTTTCAGAATAGTTTGTTTTTGGAATTGTCTGGTAGAAATGATTGGTCTTCTTCTTTGCCTTTAGAGAATAACTCTTATTTCTATCCTTCGGCTTCTGTGAGTTACATTTTGTCGGATCACTTAGACTTAGATAAGTTAAAAGTAGACTTCCTGAAACTAAGAGCAGCCTATGCCAAAACGGCCACCGATACCGATCCTTACCAACTCGATTTGATTTATGATATCGGGACTTTTAATGGCAACCAATCGGCTGGCTTACCCAATGTACTTCCTCCCGTTGGCCTCCGACCACAACAAGCCGATTCTTATGAGTTTGGTGCAACTCTTGGATTTTGGGACAGCCGCTTAAATGTGGATTTTACCTATTATCAAATTGAATCTTATGATCAGATTTTGGAATCTCCAGTACCTACTTCTTCTGGAGTAAGTTCGGTTAGAATTAATAATGGCGTATTAGAAAATAAGGGATTTGAGTGTGGCATCAACTTCAATGCTATCAGTAATTCTAAAGGGTATCTAAAAGCAGCTTTGAATTTTAGTCGCAATATCAATAGGGTGGTTAGCTTAGGAGATGGCGCAGAGATTTTGGAGATTGGACAAATATGGGGGGACTTTGGGCCGAAGATAATGGTGCAAGAAGGAGAGAATTATGGGACTATTTACGGTTATGATTATGTCCGCCATGAAGGTACCGGAGAGCCGATTTTGAATGAGGCAGGTACCCATTATCTCACGACAGATAATATCGTACCTGTTGGAAATGCTGCTCCTGATGTGATCGGAGGGCTTAGTCTGGAAGCCAAATATAAATCCTTCCGCATTAGTGCTTTGGTAGATACTAAGATCGGTGGAGATATTTACGCGGGTTCTTATGTCATTGGTTTACAGACGGGACAAAGTCCTGAGACCTTGCTAGAGAGAGATGGTAATGGCTTGCCTTATACCGATCCGGATGGGGTCACCAGAAATATTGGAGTTGTTTTACCGGGCGTCTATGCAGATGGACGACCGAATGACAAGGTCGTTCATTATTATCACAAGTACCTGCCGAATGCCGGAGGCTGGGGGAGAATATTGACCACTCCGGGGATCCTAGATAATACTTGGGTGAAGATGAGAGAGCTCACTCTTTCCTATGAGTTTTCGCCCAACACACTTGACAAACTAAGAGTATTTAAAAAATTAAACTTGAGTTTGGTTGGCAGAGATTTATTTTATTTCTACAGTTCCTTACCAGATAATATCAATCCTGAAGGAAGCAATAGTGGAGGCAATGCCCAAGGATTAGAATGGGCTTCTTTTCCAAGTATGCGTTCTTTTAGTCTCCGCCTTTCTGGAAAGTTTTAGCCTAAAAAATTAAGATAAATTTTAATCCTGCTCTTGGTAAAACTGTGGTCTTTGTCTAATAATTTTATAAAAATGAAATATTTTATTTCCCTATTATCGCTTCTTTTTATTTTGAGCTTTTCTGCTTGTGATAAAGGTTTTGAAGAATTGAATGAAAACCCTTTGGCTCCAACCGCCGTTAATTCTGAAGCCATTTTCAATGAACTGGTCAACTCCCTAAGACTGGGTTGGAACAGACAATTGTTTTTGCACAATGAGATCTTATATGATGTTACCGAACTAGGAGTGGTAACCGCCAAAACTTTTGGCAATGTAGATGGTGGCGTAGAGGATGTATGGACCAATTATTATACCGCGCTAAAGAATAAAAAGCAATTGGAACTCAACTTGGATGCGAGTACTTCCGAAGATCCAGAAGCTGGAGAAATCATAAAAGTACAAGCTGAAATTTTGATGGCTTACAAAACATTTCAGATGCTCGATCTCTTTGGAGATATTCCTTATTTCGAAGCTGGAAATGCTTATGCCGAAGAATCTGTTTTGCGCCCAAGCTACGATGATGATAAAGAAATTTATCTGTCTCTTTTGGAAGAACTTAGAAGGGCTAGTGATTTTCTGATTGCTCTGCAGGGCACTACCGCTTTGGGTAATTCTTATTTGAGAGTAGGAACGAGTGATGCCTTGTTTAGAGATAACTTGGATCGCTGGCTGCGTTTTTCAAATTCCATGTTGCTTAAGTATTTTTTGAGAATTCATGAAAAAGAACCGACCATCGCGGAAGAAGGAATTGCTAATCTCATTACCAAGGGATACAGTTTTGTCTCCTCACCAGTGATCATGCTTCCTGCGGAGCAAAACTGGTCGAACCTTGGCGTCAATTGGTCTTTTAGAGAACACAATAGGCTTCGGATGGGAACGACGGCTTGGAATTTTATGACAGAAAATGGAGAGATTCAAGACCCTAGAGCTAGAATATTTTTCGATACCAATAATGAAGAGGAATGGATCCCTTTTCCACAGATTTCTGATAGCAATACCCCCCAATCCGGTGGAGAACCTTATCAAAAAGATCGCCGAGATAATTCCTACGAAAATAAGGGAGCAGAAAATATTTATTCTTCTTTTAATTTTTATTTGGTTCGAGATGAACAAAATATTCCAGAGATTTTAATGACGGAAGCGGAAGTGAAATTCATCTTAGCAGAAGTGTTCTTAAAAGGTATTGGCATTGCCCCAGAAGAATCGTTGGCGAGTTTTAGGTACCAAGAAGGCATGTTGTCTTCTCTCGATTTTTGGCAAGAAATAATGATCAATGCCACCGCTTGGGAAAACAGACCAGATGAATTGTCTACCGGAGAACTTTTTGCCATCTCCGAATTACCAAGGTACAAATTTGCCGTAGGCGCAGACCTTGATGAGAATTTGAGGAAAATTCACGAGCAGCGATGGATTCATTATTTCAGACAACCCTGGGAAGCTTTTTCTCTAATGAGAAGAACAAAATTGCTACCCAGAGAAAAACCAGCCAATAATTTTTTTCGCTTTAGATATCCCAACTCTGAAACCTCTTTTAATTTTGACAACTGGACCGACCAAGTCAATAAAATGGGAGGCGACGAAACCAATATCAAGATCTGGTGGATGACCGAATGACCCCGCAGGGTAATGCATGACAATGCATTAAATGAGGGAACCGCGCAAGCGGACGGGAGGCCTAAAAAAGCAAACAAGCAAACAAGCAAATAAGCAAATAAGCAAATAAGCAAATAAGCAAAAAGCCGAATGACCCCGCAGGCAGTAAGTCCTGACCTTGCGTCAGGGGTAATGCATGACAATGCATTAAATGAGGGAACCGCGCAAGCGGACGGGAGGCCTAAAAAAGCAAACAAGCAAAAAAGCAAAAAGCCGAATAACCCCGAAGGCTGCAAGCCTAGACCAAGCGTCAAACGATCAAGTGCAACAGCACTTGAAATGAAGGAACCGACCACCAGCCGGCAGGCCGCGCAATGGAAATATTAGGAGAAAATTTAGCGCTCTTTCTCAAAAAATATTTGCAAAATTGGAGCAGCATATTCCTTTACCCAAAATCAATAGAATCCATAAGCCTTACCATACGAAACCAACATGAGTAAATTAGATTTTCTTTTAGAGTCTTCAAAAAAACACCTTGCGATTTTTTTGGGGCTGCTATTTTTAGCCGCTTCCTGTACCGACACTCCACAGCAAAATGCCATTTCTTCGAATCCACTTGATTATGTAAACCCATTTGTAGGAACGGGAGGTCATGGCCATACTTTTCCTGGAGCGAGCAGTCCTTTTGGGATGGTTCAGTTATCCCCAGATACTCGATTGATTGGTTGGGATGGTTGCTCCGGATACCATTATTCTGATTCGGTGATCTACGGCTTTAGCCACACTCACCTAAGCGGTACGGGCGTGTCGGATTATGGAGATATCCTTTTGATGCCCGTGAATAATGCGGAGACCATCAAAGATGGAGACTTAGCCTACGAAGATTTTCAAAGCGAATTTTCTCATGAAAATGAATCTGCTTCTGCAGGTTTTTATAGCGTGAAATTAGATAAGCCAGAGGTGGATGTAGCTCTAGTGACCACTCCCCGAAC
>CAYQRA010000584.1:0-4813 GCA_964419315.1 uncultured Saprospiraceae bacterium
TATTTCTTCCTCAGAACCATAAATTACTGATTTTCAACCTAAAATAAATTTTAAATATGCTCTTAATCAAAAGTCCCTGTGATTGCTAAAAAAATATACCCGTTTTTAATTAAATGCTTTTTTGTTCTCTGCTTTTTAAGTCTCTTTGAACACCTCCATGCTCAAAGTATCAGTGGTCAGGTTTTGAATGACGAAAAGGAAGCCATTCCCTTCGCGAATATTTATGTCCAACAATTACAATCTGGAACCGCCGCTGATGGCAATGGCCATTTCTTTCTCAATTTGGATAAAGGAGATTATGATATTGTGATTTCAGCAATTGGCTACGAAAACCTGAGTCTCCCGATTATCGTGGGAGATGATCCATTAGAACAAGATTACGTTTTAAAATCCTCTAGTGTGGAATTGGAGGAAGTTGTGGTAAAAGCTTCTAAGCGAGATCCTGCCTATGCCATTATTCAAAATGCGATTGACCACAAGAAAAAATACCTTTCTCAAGTCCAGTCTTTTCGCAGCCAAGTCTACGTAAAAGCAACAGAAGTCATCAGCAGAAAAGAAAGAGCGAAAAGAGAACAAGCAGCCAAAGCCAAAACCAATCAGCAAGAAGAAGCAATACCGATTGATCCCTTTGAAGCTGCCGAAAAAGCCAAAAAGCAACTCGCCAATTCGCTCAATCTGTTGGAAATGCAATTGACGCTAAATTTTCAATATCCCAAGAAGTATAAAGAAGAAAGAACCGCTTACAAAAAGTATGGCTCAAAAGATGGTTTGTTTATTCCTAGATTTGGAGAATCTGATTTTAATTTTTACCGCAACTTGGTGCTGATGAAAGGGATTGCAGAAGTCCCGCTGATTTCTCCGATTAGCCGTACGGCTATTTTGGTTTACAAATTTAAATTGGAAAGTAGCGTAGAGGAAGAGGGCCAAGTTGTTCACAAAATAAAAGTCACTCCCCGAAAAGTAGGGAACTCCACTTTCAAGGGATATATCTACATCAATGATAAAAGTTGGAATATCAATCGCCTCGACCTAAATGTATACAAAGGGGCTTTGAAACTTTATGACGCTTTTAGTCTACGACAAGATTACCAAAAAATAAATGATACCCTTTGGATTCCAACTCGTCAGGAGTTGACCTACGAGACCAAACAAGGGCGCTCCAAAACATTTAAAGGCAATACACTTTTGCGTTATTCTGACTTTGAAGTAGACTATCCTTTTCCACCTCGTTTCTTCGGCAATGAAGTATCCATCATCACCAAGGAAGCCTATGAACGAGACACGTCCTATTGGCAAGAACTGCGACCAGAGGCGCTTTCCACGGATCAGCAAAAAGTGGTTTCCTATCGCGATAGTATTGCGGCCATCCACAATAGTAAAGCCTATCTAGATTCCGTCCAAACTGCTTTTAATAAGATTACTTTTTTGGATTTGGTTTGGGATGGTGTTGGTTTTAGAAATAATGAAAAAAAGCGAAATGTTTTTATTGGTCCGATTCCATCCATGATTGATTTTGAAATCGTAGGTGGTTTTCGTATTGGCCCTTATGCCTCTTATTTTAGACGCTACGAAAATGGTCGCCGACTATTTGCCAATATCAATTTAAACATTGGCTTAAAAAATAAAGACCTACAAGGTTCCACTTATGCTTCCTTTCGTTATGATCCACATCGCTTAGCAGATATTGCCGCTTGGGGCGATCGCTCTTTTGAGTCCATCAATAGTTATGATGCCTTTCTCAATCAATTGCGTTCCTCCAATTATATCGTCAGCGATAAAATTGGTTTGCGTCATCGGATAGAAATATTCAATGGCTTTTATATAAGCTTAGAAGGGGAGCGAAGCGACCGTTCTTCTATTGAAGCATACGATCGCAATTCTTTTGTAGAAGGGTTTTTAGAACAAGGCGATCCTTATCTCTTTGAAGGCTATCAAGCTTTTATCACGGATCTGCGAATCAGCTATACGCCCGGGCAGAAATTTATGACCGAACCCAGCCGCAAAGTAATTCTGGGAAGTCCTTATCCGACTTTTAGTATTGGACATAAAAAAGGGTGGGATGGTTTTTTATCGAGTGATGTCGACTTTGATTTCTTGGATTTTAGGATTGAGCAAGATTTGATTCTTGGCGTTTTTGGTAACTCCAAATACACGATCAAAACAGGAACTTTTGTCAATACCAAAGATTTGCGATTTATTGACCTCCAAAGATTTCGTCAGTCTGATCCGATTCTCTATTCTAATCCATTGCACTCCTTTCAGTCTTTGGATACTTCCTTGGTTGCTTCCGATTGGTTTTTTGAAGTCCACCACATCCATCATTTCAATGGTGCGCTCATCAATAATATCCCCTTCGTCAAAAAACTAAGAATCAGAGCTGTTGCAGGGGGTGGTTTTTTATGGGTCAGAGAAAGTGATTATCGCCATGCCGAGATTTTTGTGGGTGTAGAACGAACATTTAAGTTGGGAGCTCGGCGGAGATTACGGATTGGTACCTACGGCGTTTTTGCCGAATCTAATCATACCCAACCCAAACCAGATTTTAAAATATCTTTAGACCTAATTGATACTTGGAAAAAGAATTGGGATTTTTAAAAAAGCCAAAAACAATAAAGCCCTTTCTCCCCAATCAATATTCAATATTTCCCATCCATTTGGTATCCCCCATAAACTAAGTTACCTTTACCGAGGCATCAAAGCCCTATACCAAGCCCATGCAACTATTTTTTCTACTTCAATTAATCGCCGTTCTTCTCAGTTGCCGGATTGTCACCACGACGATTCACGAGTTGGGGCATGCCCTTCCTGCCCTCTTGTTTTCAGAAGAGCCAGTAAGTATTTATGTCGGCTCTTATGGCGATCGCAACAAAAGTAAGGTCGTGCAAATGGGGCGGCTCACCGCCTTCTTTCGGCTAAATATCACACAATGGAATTTAGGGGTCTGTAGTCACGGGCCAGTCCGAAAGATGTTTCACGAGCTATTGGTTATCCTTGGAGGTCCGGTCGCTAGCCTAGCTTTTGGACTAGGACTGATCCTTTTAATTCAGCTTAATAATTTTGGTGAAAATACCATTGTCTTACTGACCTTTTTTATCGTTTCTGCCATTTGGGATTTTTTTGTAAATATGATTCCCAATCCAAAGGCCATTCAACTCGCCGATGGTAAAAGCATTCTCAACGACGGTTCCCAATTTATGCGTTTGATGAAAACGAGCCAATATCCAGAGAGTTATTTTTTGGGCTTAGAAAAAACACGAAATAAAAATTACTTAGGTGCGATTGAAAACTTCAATCAGGCATTGATGGTCGAAGGAAAACCGGGGCGCGAAATTTATCAAGGCTTGGCGGAGGCTTATCATTTGCAGAAAGATTACACCGGAGTCCTGAAGACCTATGCGGAGATGACGGTTCATTATCCAAAATTCAAACCAGAAGAAATGGTAAGGGTCGGTTTGGCTTATGCCAAAAAAGGGGATTATACCGAAGCCATCAAATATTATAGTCGAGGTTTGTATCTCAATTTTCAAGATCCTGAGACGCTCAATAAGCGAGGAGCTGCCTATATCCAAGCTGGAGAATACGAGAAGGCGAGTCAAGATTTGGAATTAGCCATCGCCTACGAACCTACCTTTGCGGAAGCCTATAGCAATCTTGGTTATGCCTTACTTAAGCTAAATCAGATGGATATTGCTTTTGGTTTATTAGAAAAATCTTTAAAATTAGATAGCAAGAATCCATCAATTTTTTTACATTTGGGTTTATACTACGAAAAAAAAGGGATGCACCAAGAAGCTTTGGAGCATTTTGAGAAAGCTAAAGCTCTGGATATTGATCATCATGGAATCGATTTTTATATTGAAGATCAAAGATGGAGAAGTGAAAACCAAAAACGGGATCAAGCAGATGACTAAGTGGATATTCGCTTATTTAACCCCTGCTTTAATTTCCCCACCAAAGAAAACCTGTCTACTGACTTAAACCAATAATTCGCCCAATTACCTGAAGTATTGGTTCTAGAAAAAACAAAAATGACTTTTTAACGTTCGCTTTGAGGGGAAACCGCTCAAAAGCAATAGACGGTCTTTTTAGACTTTAGTCTGTTATACCTAAAAGGTATGAACTTTTATATCAATTATATTATTAGACTTTAGCGTATGTTTTTGTTAAACCTACTCGCAAGGGAAAAGTCTTTTGATAAAACTTCTTTTATTATGTCCGATGAAAAAATCCTTACCCGCCATCCACTTGGAAAAGCAGGGGTCAATATTTCCAGAAGCAAATACGATCAAATCAAAAAATTTATCTTAATGAAGGTTGATTCTCAAGGAGATGTTGCCTACGAAGATTTGATTGAACTCGCAGATGAAGAACTAGGGGATAGCTTTGATGGAAGCATTCCTTGGTATATCACTACCGTAAAACTGGATTTGGAAGCTCGTTATATCCTAGAAAGACTTCCTAAGATTGTTCCCCATCGCTTGAGGCGACCAGAATAATTCTGGATCATCTTTACAGAAATGATTTAAAAACTAAAAAAAAATAGGGTCTGCCTTTAAGCTGTATGCCATCAACTTAGTGAAAATATCAATTTCCAAAAAATAAATGTAGGAGCTATCTGGAAGGTCTATTGATACCCCACCTCTTTTTTCTCTTAGAAAAAAATATCAGCATTAAAATGTAAACCCGATTGTTCGCTATTACCTGCAGGTAATAAGCGGACCTAAGTGTAGGTCTCCTGACCGACACCACTCCTCGTTGAGTAAAATTTATAGCCTACTTAGAATCGAGGTCGGAGACCTCAACCTTGATCCGT
>CAYQRA010000585.1:0-4809 GCA_964419315.1 uncultured Saprospiraceae bacterium
CCTATGCACAAAGGATTTTATGTCAAAACCCCTCCGAATCTGACTCCTGCGGCGAATGTGCCTCCTGCAATAAAGCCGAAAAGATGATCCATCCGGATCTCCATTACTCTTATCCAACCGTAGGAAGCAAAGTGACTGCCACTTCTTTTATCGCCGAATGGCGGGACGCAGTCTTGGAAAATCCATATCAAAATATCAATCAGTGGCTACAAAGCATTGGTGCGGAAAATAAGCAAGGGAACATCAATAAAGATGAGTGTCTAAATATTATTCGCAAATTAAGCCTAAAGTCTTTTGAAGGGGCTTATAAAATCCTCATTCTCTGGCTTCCAGAATATCTTGGTAAAGAGGGCAACCGCTTGCTGAAACTGATTGAGGAACCACCAGAAAACACCTTGTTTCTTTTAGTGGCCGAAAATCAAGAACTCATTTTGAATACCATTCTTTCCCGTTGCCAAATGGTAAAGGTGAGAGCGATGCAGGAAGAAGAGATCGTTCAAGGCTTGCGAGAGCACAAGGAATTGTCAGAAGATCAAGCCTTGGCTATTGCGCGCTTATCCGCAGGTAATTTTAATGAGGCTGTCAATTTGGTGGAACATGCCGAAAATGATAATGCCCCACTATTTTTGGATTGGCTGAGAATCTGTTGGAGGGGCAAAGGGGAAGAAATGGTAAAATGGGTAGATAAATTTGCAAAAATTGGCCGAGAAAATCAAAAACACTTTCTTCAGTATGGCCTGCATTTTTTGCGAGAATATACCATCCTCAAGATTACAGGAAGAGAGGATGTAAGGCTTTTGGCCAAAGAAATGGAGACCGCCAAAAGAATGACAAAAGTACTTCACTTGCAGCAAATTGATGTTTTAACGAAACTTTTCAATGACTGCTCGTATTATATCGAACGGAATGCCAACCCGAAAGTACTCTTTCTGGATGCGTCCATTCAAATTCATAAAATTTTGAAATACGGTGTAGCCACAGTGGGATACACCTAATTATAAATGTGCATTAGTAAAATTGAAAATTAAGTCCGACCTACCAAAGAGGATTTTATTTTTTAAACAGCACTTAAAGGATAAAGATGGGATGTTCAAATTGTTCAACAAGTAAAGACGGTAAACCCGGAGGTTGCAAAAGCAATGGCAGTTGCTCCTCGGGAGGATGTAACCGACTCAATACCTACGATTGGTTGTCTACTATGGAACTTCACGATCCTAGTGGAAATGACTTAGTAGAAGTAAGTTTTAAAAATGGAGCGAGAAAAACCTTTTTTCACAATGCGCTGCATACGCGTTCTTCTTCTGGCGACATGGTCGTGGTAGAAACAGGGGCGGGGCATGATATTGGTCGAATCTCACTCAGTGGAGAATTGGTTCGATTGCAGATGAAAAAGAAGAAAGTTGCGGAAGATAGTGTGTTTCATAAAGTGATTAGAAAAGCCAATGAACGGGATTTGGAGCGCATGGAAGAAGCGCGGATTCAAGAAAAAAAATCATTGGTTCAAGCTAGAGTCATTTCGAGAACTTTGGGGCTGGAAATGAAGATTGGAGATGTAGAGTATCAAGCAGACAAACGAAAAGCGACTTTCTTTTATACCGCAGATGGACGGGTAGATTTTAGAGAATTGATCCGACTATATGCGAAAGAATTTAGAGTGAAGATTGAAATGCGTCAGATCGGAGCTCGTCAAGAGTCTGCTCGAATTGGTGGGATTGGATCTTGCGGTCGAGAACTTTGTTGTTCTACTTGGCTCTCTGAATTCAAATCAGTTTCTACGGGCGCTGCCCGCTACCAAAATTTGGCCATCAATCAGACCAAACTATCTGGACAATGTGGTCGATTAAAATGCTGCCTCAATTATGAGTTAGATACCTATATGGACGCCTTGACGGCCTTTCCAAAAAATGTAGATACGCTGAAAACCGAAGTCGGAATCGCACAGTTGGTAAAGACAGATATTTTTAAAGGAATCTTGTATTATATCTACCGATCTATCAATGGTAAGCAAGGGGGTGGTGGAAAATTCTATCCGCTAAGCATTGATCGAGTTAAGGAAATTAAGGCCATGAATAAAGAAGGCAAATTTCCAGAAGACTTGCAGGATAGGGATCAAATTTTAGCTGCCGCACAAACCAAAGAAGTTGATTTTGATGAAGATTTAACGGGCTTTATTGAATTGCCACCAGAAGAACGTAAAAAACGCAATCGCAAACGCCGCAATCGCAAAAACAACAAGAACAAACCTGGCGCAAAGAAAAACGCAACGGCTAAAAAAGAAGGGGGGGCTTCGAAAAAAAGAATTGAGAAGAAACCTAAGAAGGAAGGAGAAGGAGGTAAAACGCCTAGCAATAAGTCCTCTTCGAATAAATCTCGTAACCGCCGTAGACCCAATCGTAGAAAAAGAGACGGTAGTAAAAAAACGGATAAACCAAATGATACGAATAAAGGAGGCGGAGATAAAAAACCGGATTAACTTCTTGAGCAAAATTTAGGGTCTGACTTAAAATCAGACCCTAAATTTTTATATCAAAATAACAACAACATTTCTTGCAATCCAGTGTTGCTACAAATAACTTTGCAGACAAATAAAAATACCTTTGTTCAAGCATTTAGGTATCATATGACCTTAATTTGAAATAAAATAGACTTATGAAGTATGATTTGACAGTAATTGGTTCAGGCCCTGGTGGATACGTTGCCGCTATTCGCGCCGCTCAACTAGGATTCAAAACAGCGATCATCGAGCGATATAGTACCTTGGGAGGTACCTGTCTAAATGTTGGATGTATCCCATCCAAAGCACTTTTGGACTCTTCTGAGCATTATCACAATGCCAAGGATAAATTTGCAACACACGGCATCGAACTCAAGGACCTCAAGGTCAATATGAAGCAAATGATTCAGCGCAAAGATGATGTCGTTGATCAGACTTGCAAAGGCGTTGCTTTTTTGATGAAGAAAAATAAAATTGATGTCTATCACGGACATGGCTCTTTTGTCAGCAATAACAAAATTAGTATTGCCAAAGCAGATGGAAGTAAAGAGGAAATAGAGACGGATAAGACCATTATTGCAACAGGCTCAAAACCCATTGTGCCAGCTGCGTTCAATTACGATAAAAAAAGAGTGATCACTTCTACGGAAGCTTTGAATATCAAGAAAGTACCTAAGCGAATGGTGATCATTGGTGGTGGTGTGATTGGTCTGGAATTAGGATCGGTTTATTGCCGATTGGGTACAGAGGTAGAAGTGGTAGAATATGCGGACCGGATCATTGCTGGGATGGATAAAGATTGTAGCAAGGAATTGATGCGAGCCTTGAAGAAGCAAGGCGTTAAGTTTCACCTCAAACATATGGTGACTAGTGTAAAAGCGACTAAAACTTCCGCCACTGTCGAAGTACAAAAAAGAGATACCGAAGAAAGCTTTCAACTTAAAGCAGACTATTGCTTAGTAGCCATTGGACGAAGAGCTTATACAGATAATTTAGGCCTGGAAAACATCGGTGTAAAAACAGATGAAAAAGGAAAAATTGAAGTCAATGAGAGCTTAGAAACGAATGTTTCTGGGATCTATGCCATTGGAGATGTGGTCAAGGGAGCAATGCTGGCACATAAGGCAGAGGAAGAAGGTGTCTTTGTGGCAGAAAGTTTAGCAGGACAGCATCCACACATCAATTATAACCTCATTCCAGGAGTTGTTTATACTTGGCCGGAAGTGGCTGATGTAGGGCAGACGGAAGCACAATTGAAGGAAGCAGGAATTCCTTATAAAGCAGGAAAGTTCCCATTCAAAGCTTTAGGACGAGCTAGAGCGAGTATGGATTTAGAGGGAATGGTGAAAGTGCTAGCGCATGAGGAAACAGATGAAATTTTAGGCGTTCATATGGTGGGCCCTCGGGTGGCAGATATTATTGCAGAGGCCGTCACCTTGATGGAGTTTAGAGCTTCGGCGGAAGACGCTTCTCGTATGAGTCATGCACATCCGACTTTTACAGAAGCCGTAAAAGAAGCAGCATTAGCGGCTACTGACAATCGGGCTTTGCATGTATAGGCAAAGCTAAGAAGGAACGAGATAAAAATAGGCTCGGAGTAGAATTAAGTTATCTGCTCCGAGTCTATTTTTTTGAGGTTCAATTTTGATTTCCTCCTACCACCACCACAATTTCCCCTTTTACTTTTTTCTCGACATCAAAGTAAGCAATCAATTCTTCCAGACTTCCCGTTTTGATTTCCTCGTGTAATTTACTTAGTTCCCGACATACGCAAGCGGTACGATCTACTCCACAAACTTCGGCCAATTGTTTGAGACATTTGACGAGCCGAAAAGGCGATTCATATAAGATGAAAGTATAGCTTAGGGTGGAAAGATAGCTGAGTCGAGTTCGTCTACCTTTTTTGTGTGGTAAAAAGCCTTCGAAGAAAAACTTATCGGAAGGCAAGCCGGAGGCGACTAATGCTGGAATGAGCGCAGTGGGACCGGGGAGACATTCTATTTTGACATCGTTTTGATGGCAAGCGCGAACCAACATAAATCCAGGGTCAGAAATACCAGGAGTGCCAGCATCAGAAATGAGTGCGATCGTTTGGCCATATTGTAGCATGTCAATAACGGATTCTGTGGTTTGGTGTTCGTTGTGTGCGTGGTAAGAACGCAGCGGTGTTTCTATGTTGAAATGCTTGAGTAATTTACCAGAAGTTCGGGTGTCTTCTGCAAGAATCAAATCAACTTCACCAAGTATCCTGATGGCTCGAAGTGTAATGTCTTCCAGATTGCCAATAGGAGTAGGGATAAGGTAAAGCATAAGGT
>CAYQRA010000586.1:0-4806 GCA_964419315.1 uncultured Saprospiraceae bacterium
TAAAACAACTTCCATAACTAAAATCGAATGCCAAAGCTGGTTCCCCAGAAATATAAATAATGTTTTTCGAAAGGATTATTTTTTTCTTTTAGGAATATCCGTAAAGTATCATAATTCATTCGAAGGAAAATATCCCGTTTTTTTAAATGCCAAATGTGATAGAAAATGATTTCGCTAAAATGCTTGTATCCAAAATTAGCTTGATCGGGATGTAGGGTAGACCATTGAAAAGCACCGTATCGGAATGCCGGAGACATGGAGTATCTGCCTCTGCGGAGCAATTCATATTCCACATGAATGCCGTATCGTAAAATAGGCACCGAACCATCTACTTTGGCAATTCGAATTCGGTCCCAACCATCGCGCGAATCGCTAGCCATTCTCATCTGTGTTTCGAAGAACAGGCCGCCCTGCGCACTGGGGCCAATTTTCCAACGATTGAGTTTCCAAAGCCAAGAACTGCTGATAAACGGAGCCGGAGTATGATGGGTCTTAGTAACGCCTAGGTCGCTAAAAGCATTCGGATTTTCACTCCCCAACTCATGAACCCACCAGCCAAACTCCGAACCAAGAGCGACCTCAAGCTGAGACCTTTGCGCAGCTAAGCAAAAACTCGATAAAAAGAAACATAAAAATAAAAGGCGATTTAAATACATGCGCTTAAATTTGAATGACTAATAAAAAATCTACTTCCTACTCGACAAAATAGTATCTGTATTCTTTGAATAGCTACTTATCGAAACTGTTCCAAAAAAGGAATCAATTTTTGTGCAAAAATTTGATTCGCCAGCGCATTCGGATGACTATCATGCGGATGTAAACTATAGGTCTTGTCCAATAAATCGTGATCGAAACTCAGGTTTGGGATAGCTAGCTTTTCGCAAAAGTCCAACATATCCTGTGTGTCCTGATCTTTAGAAATTCCAGTGATAATCAACGGGATTTCATTTTGCCTGCAAGTTGCTAAAAAATCAAGAATAATTTTTTGAGAAATTTGTTGTTTATCTTCCAAACCATCTAAAATATTGTCAAATACAATTTCTATTGTTTTTATCAAAGCAGAATGATGACTCCACTGCCAACGACTTTTCATCTCCTCAATAGAAAGGTATTGAATCTTTAGGTCTTCTTCGGAAACTTCCGCTATGTAGGGAAACCGAGCTTGGGAATAAAAGTTGATATCTTTTGCCTGATTCGCCATTAAGGCTTCCTTCCAATACTTTTGTTGAACGATGGAAAGCTTGTTTCGGCTGTCATGAAGGGCGGTATAATTTAAAATAATGAGTTCGGGGAGATTCCCTTTTTTTAACTGTGATTTCAATTGTAGATAAGATTGTAAAGTGCCATAGGCCGGAACGGCAAAATTGGTAATCGCCCAGTGAGGGAAAGCTTCTTGCACCAGAAAAGGAAAAGTAAGGCTGTCGGAAAGCCCCATACCATAGGTAAGAGAACAGCCAAAGAAGAATACATTTTTGGCCTTTTCTGATGGAGTAAAACCAGCTTTACGAGTATTGCGAGTGGAATCCTTTAAGTGATGACAGGAATAGTTTAATTCTTCATTAATCGTTAGCTGAAATTTTCCGGGATTAAGGGATAAGCCCAATTCCGAATGGGGACTCAGGCTAGCACTCGGGCGACTAACGATCTTTGGGATTTTTACCTCATGGGGGCCAATACCTAAAAGCCTCAATAATCCTTCTCCTAGCAAAAAAGAGAAGAAGACTGTAAAGAGTAAGAGTAATATTTTGGAAGAATAAGAAGTCACAGCGGAAAGTAAAATTAAAAAGGGGAAATCGAAACTTTTCAAGCTACAAATTTATTACCTTAGACCCTAGAGGATCTTTTTCAGAGGTCTTATTGGTAATACAAAAACGGTTCTAATTTCACTAAAATTATATCTATGTTTTCAGCAGATACTTATGTTCAGAGACGCAAACAATTACAAGGAAAAGTAGAAAGTGGATTGCTTTTGTTTTTGGGGAATGAAGAGAGTCCGATGAATTATACCGATAATGTCTATCACTATCGGCAGGATAGTAATTTCCTGTACTTCTTTGGAATTGATAAGCCCGGAATGGCGGCGGTCATTGATTTGGATAGTGGCATAAGCACGCTTTATGGCAATGATATCAGTTTGGATCATGTAGTCTGGATGGGGCCTCAGCCGAGTATGCAGGAATTGGCGGATCAAGTAGGAGTTCGTACCGCTCCTTTCGCAGATTTAGAGACACTTTTGAAAACGATACATGGAAAAAGAGAGATTCACTTTTTGCCCCCTTATCGAGATGCGAATACCATTAGATTGTCCAATTGGTTGGACATCGCCTTGCCCGACGTAGCGGCACAATACTCTGAGGCCTTTGTGAAAGGAGTCATCGACATTCGATCGTACAAGACGGAGGAAGAAATTGCTGAAATGGAAAAAGCCCTAGTCATTACCGCAGAGATGCATCTGACGGCTATGCGGATGGCTCGCCCAGGATTAACGGAGGCGAATCTGACAGGAGCGGTTCACGGAGTGGCGGTAAGTGGCGGAGGCAATTTAGCCTATCCAATTATCCTCACCGTCAATGGGCAAACATTGCATAATCACTATCATGGGAATATCTTAAAAAGTGGTCAACTAGTCTTAGGCGATTTTGGGGCAGAAACCGATACTTATTACGCTGGAGATATTACCCGAACTTTTCCTGTAGACCTGCAATTTACCGAACAGCAAAAAGCCATTTATCAGATTGTGCTCAATGCAGAAATGGGAGCGATTGAAGCTTTGCGACCGGGGGTAACTTATCGGGAGATTCACCTCCTCGCCGCAAAAATAATCACGCGTGGACTGAAAGACGTTGGGTTAATGAAAGGAGAGGTGGATGCTGCGGTCGAGGCAGGAGCACATGGTCTTTTCTTCCCACATGGTTTGGGTCATATGATCGGAATGGATGTCCACGACATGGAAGACCTCGGCGAAGATTTGGTAGGCTATTCGGATACCATTAAGCGGAGCAAACAGTTTGGTTTGCGCTCTTTGCGCTTGGGGCGAAAATTAGAAGAAGGTTTTGTGTTGACGGTAGAACCTGGGATTTATTTTATTCCACAACTGATGGATCAGTGGGAAGCAGAAGGCAAACATAGCGAGTATATTAATTTTGATCGCCTGATTGATTACCGTGATTTTGGTGGGATTCGAATCGAAGATAATTATTTGATCACCGCAGATGGCTCTCGCTTATTGGGGCCACCTATTCCCAAAACGATTGAGGAAGTGGAGGCGATTCGGAGAAAGCAAATGACTTAAGTCGTTTGTAGAGATTAGTTGGGCAAAGCCTTGTCTCTCAGAGGGGGCGTCTAATTTTTTCCAAAACACCATTTCAAAAAATCAGGCATCACTGCCCCCCAGGTGCCAGGGTGGTGCTCTCCTTTTTCTACTTCTACATAAGTGATGTCTTTTCCTTGTTGATAGCCCAAAGTCTCTAGGTTTTTGATCAGGCTGAGGGTATCGTCTATGGCGTCAATGATGCCATTATTATTGCGATCCGAAGTTTCATCATGGGTTCCCGTTTGTAGCCAAAAACGGAGTCCAGTATGTTTGCTTCCTTGTGCGATTTGAGTGTGCATAATCAAATCATCATCCGGACGACTTTCATCGAAAGGAGTAGAACGCCACCAGAGAGATCCTGAAAAAACGCCCACGCGATGAAAGACGGTAGGATGATTCCAAACAATATCCAAGGCCGACAAACCACCGAGAGAGAAGCCTGCAAAAGCAGTCCGGTCTGGCGAAGAAGTCAGGCTAAAATTTTGTTTTAGAAAAGGCAGTAATTCCTGCAGGATAAAATCGGTGTACTGTTTCGCTCTTGCTCCACGTTGAGCATAATCTGCCTGCACCGCAGTCCCATATTCCTGCATGCGATCGCCCGCCTTGATCCCTACGATCAAAAGAGGGGCTAAGGCTTTTTCTTGGTAGAGTTGATGCAGCGTTTTTTCTAATTGAAGTGCTGGGATGTCTTGTCCGTCATTGAGTAGCAAGAGGGAGAATCCTTGGAGAGAAAAGGCGGGTCGATGGACAAAGACATCGAGCTCCACTTCTCGCTCTAATGCTTCAGAAGAGATAGAAAGGGCCGTTTTTTCAAGGCTTCCTCTTAGAAAAGCAGATAATTTTCCTAGGAAAGTATTATTTCTTTGCGGTAGATGAATTTTCATATATTGGTTCGTTAGAGCAATTTTTTTATTAGAGAAGGCTTCTTTACAAAATTCTATTTTGTTACTTTAGGAAGTCCTTAATAAATCTTTTGTTTTGATTTTTAAAGATCATTTGTAAATAATTGACAATCAGTGCGTTGAGTTTTTTTGACTCATTTTAAAAGCGTAACTTTGTAATAGAAAACCTTAAACGACTCAAAGATAAAAGGGTATCGTCAAGCATGTACTCTTTCTGAGGTTTAAATTTTTTAGAAAAACGACACTTTAAACAAAGGGAATCCTCTGCTTGATTCCTAAAAAAATGCCCCTCATATTATGAAGAAAATTGGAATTCTTTTTGGTCAGGAAAACACTTTCCCTCAAGCTTTTGTAGATCGAATCAATGCCAAAAAAATAAAAGGCATCCATGCTGAATTGGCCTTAGTAGACGAAGTCATGCAGGCTTCTCCTACGGAATACGCGGTACTAGTTGATCGGATTTCTCAAGATGTTCCTTTCTATCGAGCGTATTTAAAAAACGCAGCTATCTGTGGAACAGCAGTGATTAACAATCCTTTTTGGTGGAGTGCGGATGAAAAGTTTTTTAATAATGCTTTAGCAGAAAAAGTA
>CAYQRA010000587.1:0-4789 GCA_964419315.1 uncultured Saprospiraceae bacterium
ATGTTGGTTCATTGCTTGCAAAGCTTGCGTAGCAGAATTTCCTGAACTAAATGAACTCGTCAAAAAACATCAAGGTCGAACGGATATTGAATTTATTAGTCTTGCTTTTGATGCGGAAGAAGCCTTGAGGAAATTTCTGGAGAAAAAAGAATTTGATTATGCTACGGTGGCGGTTGATCGTAGTTTTTTACAGAAGGAATTGAATATCAATCATTATCCTACCCATCTGATTGTTGATCAACAAGGGATTATCAAAAAGGTAGTCAATAGTTTTAAGGAATTGGAAATGGCGCTTCATAAGGAAATCTAGAGAAGTTCAAAACACTTCGAAATAAAAGCTATTTTTGGAATAAAAAATGGGAAAGCGAATTCTTATTATTTTTTCATTGTTACTTGTTTTGGGTTATGGAATGATCTGTTGGTTTTTTTCCAATTTGATTTTAACGACCAATAGTTCTATGGAAAGAACTCAATCTCGGATTGCCGAACACTGGCATTTTCCTATGGAAACATATTTGGCTAAACTACCTCCGCCTAAAAATTTTGAGGTGAAGTCTTTTGATGAAAATATCATTCGAGGGAAGTATTTTCAAAGGAAGGATACGGCTGCCTGTGCCATCGTTTTAGTGCATGGTTGGTCGAGTACTTGGGCGGGGATGCTTAAATATACGCCGTTGTTTGAAGACTGTGATTGTGATATCGTGATGTACGATCATCGTTCCCATGGGGCAAGTGGAAAGGGGCTTCCTTCAGGTAGTGTCAATGAAGCTCGTGATTTGATGGCGGTGACGAATTGGGTACAAAAAAACCATCAGTTGTCGGATACTCAAATAGGATGGATGGGAGCTTCATGGGGAGGAGCTACGGTATTGAAAGCTGGAGCCGAATCGAAGAACGTAGGCTTTATAATAGCAGACGCTCCTTTTCAGGATTGGTACTCTGCTATCTTTGAAAGAGCGGAGCGGGATTATGGTTTTATTTCAAAAATAGTTGCGCCGGGCGTGATGCAATTGGTCAATTGGCGAACGGGAGTAGATTACAGGAATGCCAGTCCAATATTGGCTGCACCACAGATTGACGAACCCGTCCTATTGATTCATTCAGAAGGAGATACCCAAACGGCTTCTACTCAATCAGTTAATATCTCCAAGCACCTTACTCACCCCAATTCTGTTTTTCATCATACCCAATGGGGAAGTGAACATACGCGTGATATTTTGGATCACACGGATCAATTTATCGGTTTGGTGGATAAGTTTATGGAAGCTATTGATGGCTTTGGAACTTGTGAATGAAAGTTGTTGAATTACTTAATTCCATTAGTCTATCCTATTCATTGTTCTATCTAATCTTGTCTCTATTTATTTGGCGAAAGCCTTAAATTAGTTTAATACTATTAAACATTATTACAGAGTGAAAAAGTTTCATTTTTTCGGCAGATGGCCTACGGCGGATGGGCAACATCGGCGTTGTAAAACTTGTTTTATTTTTAAGGCCGATGTCACTCCGTCAGCCGTCAGTGAAATGCCGATGGCTATTGGTATCAACCGTTTGTTGAATAAAGTCTTTTCCTCTTATTCTATGCTTATAATAACTAGTACGAATGACCATTTATAAAGAACTACGCAAAACCGCCAAGAAAAAAGTAGAGACCAAAAAGGCATTTTACATGCTTACCATTATCTTTTCTTTTGTAGCTGTGGTGTTGATAATGTTGAGCACTGCTATGCCTTCCATTGGTTTTTGGTTGGTTCTTCCCATCCCTATTCTTTTGATGATATTGGGTATTGTTTATCTTTTTGCTTTTGGGTTACCGTGGACGGGAGAGCTTTCGGATGACTGGGAAAAAGAAGAAATTGAAAAGGAAATGGTAAAGCTTTATCGGCGGAAAAGAAACAAACTTCCAGTGCTTGATGAATTATCAGATACCGATGTTTTGGAATTGAAAGAGTTGGAACGCATGAAACGGAAGTGGGATGGGGAGGAGGATTATGTTTGAGGGGGCTGCTTATGGAAATATCGAATACCCTTATTGGTCTATTTTTAATAGATAAAAAGGAAACTGTTTAGAAGTCTTCCCTTAAAATGATAACTTTAAGAGTAAAGTTTAAACATACGCTAAGAGAAAACAACTAAACAATAATGACCCAATGTCCCAACTGTAATCAACAGGTAGTTGAAAAGTGGAATTTTTGTAAAAGCTGTGGGCAGCGACTAGAACTGCCCAGCCTTAAGGGATTATTACAGGAAATAGTTGAAGCCTTTACTTTTGAGAAAGGCTATTTGAAAACTACACTTCATCTTCTCTTCTTACCTCGACGGTTTTATGATCGTTTCTTTGGAGGTCAATCCGCAAAATATACGAATCCTATTGCTTTCCTTTTGATCACCTCTGGGTTGAAAATTGTGCAATGGAGTTGGATCGAGTGGAAGTATTATGGAGGTGTTTCTACCATGTCTTCTTTTTCTTCTGATAATATATCTTTTGGGATTTTATTAATTATGATCCTAGCTTTTATCGCTGTCTTTGGCTATGCTTTTAGAAAACAACGGAATATAGCAGCGGTCAGCTATTTTAGTATTTACCTGTTTTCGTTATTCCAATTTATCAGCATTTTTATTACCAGCTATCATTTCTTTCGTTATGCGGATAACTTTGTATTCCAATCGGTGTACGGGTGGATCGAAAAAGCCATTTCCATCACCTTTATTGTGATGATTATCCCACATATTTTTATTTTTTTTAAAGCTAAATGGTATAAAATATTGTTGGCCTTTTTAGCTTTTATGACCATCATTGGATTAGTTAGTCAGTTATTTATCTATTTAAAAATCTTGGCATGATGGAAGCAGCGACTAAATGTAAATCCTGTAGTCAAGAAGTGACCGACAAGTACTGTGTGTCCTGTGGTGAAGAAGTGGATGAACAAATTAGCTTGAGCCAATTGTGGGGAGACACCTTGGAAGAGTTACAGTTAGAGAAAGGGATATTTAGAACGTTGGGCTTGTTGGCGATTCGACCTCGGCAAATGATTGAGGAATACTTGAATGGACGAACGAAAGTCCATATGGATCCGCTTTCCCTCAATCTTTTGATGTTCGTTATCAATGTCTTGGTATTACAGGTATTCAATACAGAGGTATTGTTTGAGGATGGTTTTATGTACTTGGTAACGTTGTGGTTATGTTTTATGCTGATCTTTCAGAATAAGGTTTTTTTCTTTAGAAATCCTACTAGCTTTTTCCAACATGCCGTTGTGGTCTTATATCAATTTGGGTTTGCTTCTTTTATTTCAGTGCTGTTTACTGCGTTTGAATATTTGATTTTTAAACCATTGTATGGAGTGCCGCTTTCTGAAAATCATCTTCTTACCTTTGGCGGGTTGACTATTATGTTTTTCTACTTTGTTTTTATTCCTTTTAGTTATTTTAAAGCCAAGCGGTTGAAAAAAATACTATTGGTTCTACCTTATTTATTCTTCACTTTACTTTGGGTAGGGCTTGGTATAATGGTTATTGTTGAAAACTATCCCGACCGAAATATTTTTGGGTTTACTAATGATGCAAAAAAAATAGTCTTAATAAATAGCTGTAGTAATAAAGTTGAAATGTCTTTATCCTATCAACGGACGGATGGAGGGGGGGATAATATCTCAGGGTATCAAGTCGGGCCTCACGATACCTTGATATTAAAATATAATGGAGAACCACTATTGACCAGAGTACCTACCATTTATTTTTATGCACATAATGATACCTCCAATATTGAATGGGATGGGGACCACCCGAGATTATTTGGAAAAACAGAACTGGCAACAAGGGAATATGAAATGGGAACGCTGGATTCTACTAGTTATTATTTTGAAATTACTTGTCCACACTATGAAGAAAGGATAGCACGTGAAAAAGCATTGGCTTCACTCAAAGAAAATTGGATACTCGGGATGAGTCTAGTCGCTGCTGATACATCAAAACAAAAGCCTGGCGTTACCATAGATAAGGTCTATAAGGATTTTCCTGCGGATAGTATTGGATTGATAAAGGGAGATAAAATTTTACAATTAGATACCGTTTTAGTTTATGACTTTCGTCAAATATTACCTTTAGTACAATCTAAACAAAATCAGCCTCTAGAAATTATTATAGAAAGAGAAGGGGAGGAAAAAAAGTTAGAGATACAAGCAATTTATTACGAAGGAGAATAGTGCTTTTTCCTTAATTTATTTGACGAAAGTCTACCTAAAGCCAGATAAATGCTAGAATGTAAATGCATTGTTATGACGAACTAAAACAGGGTGGTTTTTAAAAACCACCCTGTTTTAAAAAGTAAATCAATTCACCACTCCCTGCTGCTTCCGCTCATAAATCCCAATCGCTTCCTCAATCTGATTCACCTTAATATTCTTCGCAAATATCTTTCTATCCTTATCCATCAAATAAACTTCGGGCGTATTATCGACATAATACTTGGTGTAAATAGATTGATTGGTAGGATCAAAAACATTGGTGAACGTCATATTTTGCTGTTGGATAAAGGCCTTCCATTCTGCAGGTTCGGTGGCGAGCGCAATCGCAAAAACTTCCAATCCTTTTGGTTTCCATTTTCGATATAAGTTGACGAGTTGCGGAGCTTGTTTTTTGCAATGATCGCAAGTTGGGTTGTACATAAAGACTGCCAGGTACTTTGATTTAATATCACTCATGGAAACGGTTTTTCCATTTTGATCTGTAGAAGTAACCATTTGCGCGGTTTGTCCGATTAGGCTGTAGGCCATTTCGCTGGCGCGAA
>CAYQRA010000588.1:0-4767 GCA_964419315.1 uncultured Saprospiraceae bacterium
GAAAGGACGGGTTTCGTGTAGTCGATTCGAAAAGGGAGATGGTGATCCCAACAGGCCTTCGATCATCAGGGCAGCGATGAGGTCGGCATGCGCCAGACAACTATGCAACTCTTCTACCACCAGCAAAGCGTGAGCGGCAATAAACTGCGTTCCGTTGATCAAAGCGAGACCTGCTTTGGGTCCTAATTTTAATGGTTTTATTTGGTATCTTTTTAGGACCGTACTGGTTTTAGTAATCTTATTTTTATAAAAAACTTTTCCTTCTCCGAGCAAGGGAATAAACAAGTGCGACAAGGGAGCCAAGTCGCCGGAGGCTCCTACCGAACCCTGCTCCGGAACTACCGGAATGATTTCCTCCTCTATCATCCATAGGATTCGATCCAATACTTCCAGCGAAATTCCGGAGTATGCTTTGGATAAGGCATGTACTTTGAGAATGAGCATTAGCTTGGCAATCTCTTGCGCAATGGGTGCCCCCAAGCCTACACTATGACTTAGCAAGAGATTTTTTTGTAGCTCTTTGGTTTTATCTTTGGAAATGATCGTATTGCATAAGGGACCAAAACCGGTATTGATTCCGTATACCGCATCTTCTTTATTGGCGATGGCCAAAACTTCGTCGTGGCATTTTTGGATTTTTTTGCGAGTGGAAGCAATGATTTCTGCCTTTAAGGTTCCGCGACAAATGGCTAATGCTTTGCTTGTGGTCAACTGGTCTTTTCCGTATTTAAACATATTGGGTACTCCTGTTGAAAAAATGATTTTCCAAAAATACCTTTATATTTGATAACTTACAAGAGCAAAATAATTATTAATTGATAACTAAAAATTATCAAAAAACATAAGCTAAACCTAAGGATTCAAATGGCAAAAAACTCTCTAAAGTCTGATTTTTAAAGAAAACATCGTTTCTAAAGAAGCTAATTGTACCCGCTTTTCTTTTCAAAAAACTATAGCGAAAAGCGCTTCCAATCATTATTCGAAAATGCTTAGCAAATGGATAAGCTAGGCCAATGCCTAATTCAGCGCCCATTTCCCGTTCTTGATAAACTGCCGAAACATTTCCAACTCCCCTAAAAGTAATTACCTGATAAACGCCATCTCTAAAATAATAATAAAGCCCCAAACTCACTTGTAATTTTTTGTTGACACAAAAATATTGGAGCCCCAATTTCATCATTTTATTGGTACTAGAAATACTACCAGTAGATCCATCAAAGAACTCTAAATTTTGCCTTGCAAAAAGCTTTAGGTCTAATCCCCAATCTGGCTTAAATTGGTAATGATATCCTAAACCCAAAAAAGTCCTAAAATCCTTTCCACCAAAAAAAGTACGTTTTTCTCTTACCAAATTTAGGATAAAGGGGTCAGTGCCAAGGGTCAATGGAGATTCAGAATTGGAGAACTTTTCATCAGAAGACAAAGGATAAAAAACTACGGAGTGTTTTCCTATTTGGGTTTGTGCCTGAAGTGCAAAACTCCAAGTCCCTAAAAATAGGAATAATAAAATTTTCTGTATTCGCATTGTCTAAATTATTTAACGAAGATCGACCAAAGGAAAGTTTACCAAGTAATTATTTAGGTTTTGTTTTGGAGCATAAAAAATTATTGCCATCAAAAAGTATAAGCAAAGCCCAAGGACTCGAAGGGTAAAAAGAGCCTATCCATTATAGGGCTAGAAACCAAGCCTCTTTTTTTGGTAATACTACTAAATCTGAAAGCACTCCCCAAAACGACTTTAGCCTCCTTTGTAATTCGGTAGGCTAAGTCAAGACCAATTTCAAGTCCCACCTCCTTCTCTTTAAACAAAATATCTCTTGAACTTCCATTTCTAGAAAAAATTCTTTGAATTATTTTTCGCCCACTTAGATAATAATAAGAACCAAGGCTTAATTGTACTTTTCGATTAATCATATAATACTTTAACCCCAACTTCAGGTGCTTTTCTATCCCAGTACCTGCAGTCGAAGAAGTCCGTTTAGCTTCTTGTTGAACAAAAAACTTGGCTTCCCAAGCCCAATCTTTATAGAACCGATAATTATACCCAATCCCAAAAGAGGGATTGATTGGTCGCCTTCTAAAGGCATTATTGTTGGCAGGAATTAATTTTTCAATATCAAATATACCATAATCACCAATAGGCCTATTTGAGTACAGGGGATAGAAAAGTACGGTGTGCTCCCGCATTTTTTCCTGAGCTTGGAGCGGCGATTCCAATCCACAGCAGATCAACATTAAAAGAAATATTCGAAGTAAAATTACTTTCAAATTAAAGATTTTTAAAAAGTATACTCAAAGCCAAAAGATTCCAGTGGATTATACAACCATCTTTTATAAAAATAGATATCCATTTGTTCCTCCCTGACTTTTCCATAGCGAACCGCCATTCCCAAAAACAATCTGGCGTTCTTATTTATTCGATATCCAGCGCTTAGTCCAAACTCTAAGCCCCCTTCTCTTTCTGTATCTCTTTCCCAAAAGAAAGTCTCCTCTCCAAGAAATCGGGCACCAAAATTTCTTTGCTCTAGATAAGCGGAAAGACCAAGTGCCAATTGCCAATTTCTATTTACACAATAATACTGGACACCTAGTTTCATATTTTTTTCTATCACAAAACTTTCAAAGCCTCTTCGAGTCGGATTTTTCAATTGTCGATAAAAGAGTTTTGTCTGTACCGACCAATCGTCTTTAAAGTGATATTGATAACCAAGAGCAGGAAAACCAGTAAAAGAGGGAGATCTATAATCCCAAATGAGATAAGTCAAATGCAAAGGATAGAAAGACAAAGTATGCTTTCCTTTTTGGGAGGGCAATGGCGATTGGGCTGGTAAAATAGCAGCCCATCCAAGGATTAAAAACACCCATAAAACTCGTTCTATTTTCTTCAAAATATTTTACCCATTTACAAGGAAATTCATTTAAAAAGTATAAGCAAAACCAAGGGATTCAACAGGTGTAGCAAGAACGGAATTATCAGAAAATAGGATGGTATTCCCCGGTCCTATTTCGTTTATTTTCCCAAAGCGCAAAGCAATTCCCAAGGTAAGTCTAGCTTGTTCATTAATACGAAGTCCAAAGCCAAGACCAAACTCTAGGCCAGCTTCATTTCGTCTAGAGACATCGACCCTATTCATTTCTCCATTTCTGGACAAAGATTTACTAATCTGGTTTTCCAAATAGGTAAAAGCTCCAAGTAATAATTGAAACTTTCCATTGACACTATAGTACTGGATTCCCAATTTGATATTTTTCTCTTCTACCGAACTTTGACTGGTTCCAAAAATAGGATTTTCCAACTGCCGATAGAACATCTTGGCTTGCGCAGACCACCTGTTCTTAAAATGATATTGATAACCTATTGCGGGAATCGGAGAATAAGGAGATCCAGAATAAGAACCTATGTAATAAGAAAAGTGGATTGGATAAAAGGACAAAGTGTGCTTCCCTGCTTGTGATGGAAATTTAAATTTGGGCTTGGACTTTGATTGGGCTTGCAGCAAGCAAGCAAAGCCCATCATTAGCATCAGTACAATTATTTTCTGTAGTCGCACAGCCATAAATCAATTTTTTGTCTAACAAAAATAACAATATTTCTTCAAAAAGTATAGCCAACACCAAAAGACTCCAGCGGATTAAGTAGAGGTTCCATCCGGCTATAATGATCTTGACGAAAAGCGTCTTTACTATCATAATCCTTATAATAAGAAATCTTCTCATTCCCATAATCCAAGCGAAAAGCTGGACTATAAAAGAGTCGGATTTTTTTGTTTAACCGGAAGCCCAGCACAGGCGCTATTTCAAATCCATTCGATTTTCGTTGAATCAGTTGATAAACTCTTTCTGCAAAATCCAGAAAACTAATCCGCTTCACTCTCTTTTCTTGGAAGTACAAAAAATTGACTAAGAGTTGAAATCTCTTATTGATGAATCGGTATTGAACGCCCAACTTAATATTTCGCTCGGTCTGTATTCCAAACTGATCCGACCTTTGTTTAAAGTCAACTTGTCGGAATAAAAACTTGGTATGTACAAATAGTCTTTCATTCAATTGATAAGCATAACCCAAACCAAGCATCGGGTTAAAAAAATTCTTCGCGTAAGGAGACTTAAAACTGCTGTGCAATGGATAAAGGTACAGGGTATGTTTATCTTCCTGTGCTTGAATTGAAGTAGCTAATAAACCACAAAACAAAATCACCAATAGGATAAAAAGAAGCTTTTGCATCTAAGAAACTGTTTGAAGTTAAACTAAAAATAAATTAGCTAGCCTTAGAACGTATATCCAAAACCCAAAGACTCCAATGGATTGAGTTGCAACAGCGCAAAACGTTCTAGAATGGGTTCTTCAAAATTAAGGTCTGAGAGTCTTCGACTCGCCCCTTCTCTCCTAATCCAACCACCCCGAAAAGCAGCGCCCAAATAGAACCGAACCTGTTGATTGATTCGAAAACCCAAGCCAAAACTGAACTCCAGACCGCCTTCTTTTTCCTTAGTCAAAGAGGTGCTTGTTATTTTTCTGCTAGTAAAATTTCTGACAATAGAACGGTCTTCCAGATAAAAATAGCCCCCCAATAAAACTTTCAATTTTCGATCCACCCAAAGGTATTCTGAACCTAACTTTATGTTTTTATCGGTAAATAAACTTTGTACCGTTTGCGAGCCCGGCTGATTGATCTGTCGTAAAAAAAATTTGAGCTGCAAAGCCCATTTATCTTTCATTTGGTAGTGATAGCCTAGCCCCACCATTGGGTTAAATGGTCTTTTTCT
>CAYQRA010000589.1:0-4765 GCA_964419315.1 uncultured Saprospiraceae bacterium
CAGGCAATTCCATTACACTAGATGGTACCGTGGGAACAGTAACGATCCGTGCCAGTCAAGCTGGAAATGCTGCTTATAATCCAGCACCCAATGTCAACCGTAGTTTTCAGGTAAGCACAGGTGGAAATCCTGGAACCTATTGCGCAAGTATTGGCAATCAACCTTGGCAGGAATGGATTGCACAAGTCACCTTTGGGAGTATCGATAACTCTTCCTTTAAAGACCTTTATGGGGATTATACCAATATCAGTACGGATGCCACTCAAAACATCAGTTATCCAATTACCTTGGTTCCGGGACTTAGTTGGTCTGGTTACCAAACCGATTTGTTTTGGCGCGTCTGGATTGACTTCAATCAAGATGGCGATTTCAATGATGCCGGGGAGCAGGTAGTAGAAGGGAATAATTTTAACCAAACCGTCAATGCAAATATTTTGATCCCCGGAGATGCCAATCTAGGTCAAACTCGGATGAGAGTTTCTATGAAGAAAGATGCTTTTCCAACTTCTTGTGAAAATTTTAATCAAGGAGAAGTGGAGGATTATACGGTAAATATCTTGGATGGAGTAGGTGGTCCTACTTGTAGCAATGTAACTTCTGGAGGAACAATTAATGGCAACGAAACAAGCTGCGATCCTTTCAATCCAGGAGCGATGAATAATGGGATTACTCCTAGTGGAGGAAGTGGCGGTTTGGAATACCAATGGCAACTGTCCACCAATTCTTCTACCGGACCGTGGTCTAGTGCCGGAGGTACTTCCAGTTCTTATAATCCTGGGACAATTAGCCAAACGACTTGGTATCGTCGAAGAGCTCGGCGCTCTGGTTGTACCACTTATGCGGGGATCAGTAATGTCATTGTGAAAACCATAGACAACTGCCCACCAATGGGCGTTTATTGCAGCACTATTGGCAATCAACCTTGGGTAGAGTGGATCGATGAAGTGAGTTTTGGAACCATTAATAATCCAACCTTCAAAGACCTCTACGGCGACTACACCAATCTAGTGACCGAAGTAGAACAAGGCGCCACTTATACCATCGACCTCAATCCAGGTCTATCTTGGCCCGGCCATCAAACCGATCTTTTCTGGAGGGTATGGATTGATTTTAACATGGATGGCGATTTTACGGATGCGGGAGAATTAGTCGTAGAAGCAAACAACGGAAAAGATCCAGTTTCTGCAAGCGTAAGTATCCCCAATTCTGCAGTGGTCGGACTCACTCGCATGAGAGTATCGGTGAAGAAAGACAGTTATCCAGATCCTTGTGGTTCTTTTAATTTTGGAGAAGTGGAAGATTATTCGGTCAATATTGTGCCTTCCCCTAATCCGAGCCCTTTTGCCACCGAGCAAATTTTAGCTTTGGAGGTACAGCGTGTTCAATATACGGCTCATTTGGAATGGGTCAGTAATACTGGATATAAAAATGATTATTTTTTAATAGAACGATCTGCGGATGGAGAAAAATTTGAATTGCTGGAAGCTTTGGATAATTTTTATCCAGGACAAGAAGCTTTCTCTTTTTCTTTTATTGATGAAGATCCACTGATCGGGAAAAATTATTACCAAGTCAAGCAAGTATTTAAAGATGGCTCTTTTAAGTATTCTCCGATAAAAACTTTAGACTTTCAGACAGGAGATGAACGTTTGGTCGTTTTTCCAAACCCAACAGCGAATGAGGTGTTTGTAGCGGTAAAAACTTACCAAGGAAAATCCGCCAATCTACAAATCTATAATGGCTTAGGCCAACTGATGGAAGAACGGATTATTGTCTCCCTAAACAATAATCCAGAATATTTTGCCTTGGAAAATTATACCAATGGAATTTATACCATTACGGTAAAAGTAGAAGGCCAAAAACGACTAAGTACCAAATTTGTAGTTAGTAAATTATAATACCAAAAATAGAATAGCGGAGTGTGGAGCGCACTTCGCTATGCCCATGTACAAAACGAATCTTTAAGCAAAATTACTATGAACAATCAAATCTCTTGGAAATTATTTTCCAAGCTACTTCTCTTTGTATTCCCTTTTTTGATCACTGGGAATACCTTGATCGCCCAATGCCCCACCGGGCAAATCCCCGTAGATATTCAGATTACCGCAGACAATAATGCAGGAGCCGATAACACCCGTTGGGAGCTAGTCGATATCAATGATGTGGTACTGGAAAGTGGTACGGCCAGCGACATCGTTTGTGTACCTGCGAATACTTGTTTGTTTTTCAAAGTCTATGATGATTTTGGGAATGGTTATGCCGGTTTGCCACCAGGGGCTTACTCCGTTTATTATAATGGAAGTCTGGTGGACGCGGATATTAATTTTGGAACCGACAAAACAGTGGATCTCGGGGTTTGTCCTGCAGGGAGCTCTTGTAATTTTCCAATTGGAGTATCTGGAAATGGAACCTACACCGCCTCCGGACCAGAGACTTGGTATGAGTTTATTCCAAGTGCTACTGGACGCTATTCTTTCTCTACTTGTAATCTGGGAAATTCTTGCAACACGACCATTTGGGGCTATGATCGCTGTGATGGAGTGATTGATGAACAAAGCCAACAAGAAGCAGTATTCTATTCTGACGATGCCTGTGGTATACAAGCAGAAGTGGAAACTTATATGATCGCTGGGAAAAGTTATTATCTCCGCATCGGTGATGCTGGTACTTCTTGTGAGGGAACGGCGATCAATTGGGAATTGGCTTACCTCGGTGCAGTAAGCGGTTGTATGGATTTGGCTTCTTGTAATTATGATCCACTCGCGACCATAGACGATGGCTCTTGTATTTATCCCGGAAACCCTGCCTGTCCAAATGGACCAGATTTGATCCTTTTAGAAGATGTGATTTCCAATTCTCTACAAGTACAAAATTATACCAATGATAATCAGTGTTACATCAATGAAGGTTGTTTGAAAGGATATGGTGTGCGTCAGATTTTACGATTCACTACCCATATTCAAAATATTGGAAATACCGATTTCTTTATTGGGCAAACACCCAATACTCCGGCGGATGCCAATGAGCAATGGGAATGGGACGAATGTCATAATCACTGGCATTATGAAGGCTATGCAGAATACTTGGTTTTTGATGATGCGGGCAATAGATTACCTGTCGGTTTTAAAAATGGATTTTGTGTCATTGATTTAGAATGTTCGGGTGGCGGTTCTGCTAGTTATAGCTGTGGGAATCAAGGAATTTCTCATGGCTGTGGAGATATCTATAGTTCCGGTTTGGCTTGCCAATGGGTAGACTTGACAGATGTTCCTAATGGCGATTATACATTGGTCGTCAGAGTCAATTGGGATCGAACGCCAGATGCTTTAGGTAGAGATGAAATTAGCTACGAAAACAACTGGGCGCAAATCTGTTTTAACCTCAGTAGAAATGCAAATAATGATGCCGTTGTAACAGAAATTAATAATTGTTCGCCAGTGACGGATTGCTTGGGGGAGTTGCAAGGAGATGCCGTCGTTGATTGCGAAGGCAATTGTAATGGTGGTCGCTTGGCCGGTGATTTGGATGCCAATGATTTGTATGACATCAATGATGTGCTCGCTTATTTTCAAGGAATTTTAGATGACAATTTGCCCAACACCCTATGTAATGATATCAGCAGCGATGGACAAATAAGTATGCTTGATCCAGCGATGTTAATGAGTTGTTTGATCGAAGAAAATAGCGGCGGCGGAGCTTCGCCTTCTTGTGTATTTCCTTACCTAACCGTAGACAATCCAGATGAGGTAGTGACCTTCTCTATTTTAAATACCAATCTTCAGGATCAATATTTTGATATTTATTTACAAAATCAATCGGCTTCGGTTTTAGCCTTTAACCTAAACTTAAGTGGCGTGACCATTAGCAGTTTGCAAAGCTTGATTCCGAATACTGGTTTTTCTATGAATTTAGGTTTTGATGCTTCTGGAGAAATTGCTGGATTGTCTTTGGTCAATTCTGCAACGCCAAGGTATTCTACGGCTTCGCCTTTTGTTCGAGTTTTTTATAGCGCGATTGCCAATGAAGCTTGTATTACCGATGTGGTGAGTGTGATCAATGACAAATTGGAAGTGATCGCTGGAGTTGTTGGTTCTACCAACTGTACCGGAGCCAATCCACCGCCTTCTTATTGTAGCAGCGAAGGAACTAATACCGCCTATGAATGGATCGAAGGAGTAAGTTTGGAAAGCATCAATAATACCAGTGGTGCGAATGGCGGCTATGCAGATTTTACGGATCAGGTAGCTAATTTAAGTGCAGGGTCTTATCCGATTGACTTGACGGCAGGATTTAATTCTGGTGGTCCTTATGCAGAACATTGGAGCGTTTGGATTGATTTTAATGTGGATGGAGATTTTACCGATGCGGGTGAAAATGTATTTGCCGAAACCGCCAATGGTGATGCGAGTGGAAACATTATTATACCCTCTGGAACCGGAACGGTCAATACCCGAATGAGAGTCAGTATGCGTTGGAATAATGATCCAACATCTTGTGATGCTTTTGATTATGGAGAAGTAGAAGATTATGGAATTGCTTTGACGGAAGTTCAAAATCAAACGATTACTTTTCTTCCTTTGGCGGATAAATTGACGGATGATGTTCCTTTTAATATTTCGGCCACCGCCAGCTCAGGATTGCCAGTAACTTTTTCTTTAGTTTCTGGCCCTGCTACTCTTAATGGAAATTTGGTAAACCTAAATGGTACTCCTGGTACGGTAGTGATTCGCGCGAGCCAAGCTGGAAATGTCAATTATAATGCAGC
>CAYQRA010000590.1:0-4764 GCA_964419315.1 uncultured Saprospiraceae bacterium
TGGACGATTCACATCGCAGATCCGAAGGATAAGGACAAGGCTTTGGCTTGGTTGCAGGTCCAAGATTTGGCGGTAGTCACTTCGGGGGATTATGAACGTTTTGTGGAATTGGAAGGAAAACGTTATGCGCACATCATCGATCCGCGCACGGGTTATCCGGCTTCGGGAATCAAGAGTGTCACTTTGCTTTGTCCGGATGCGGAATTGGCCGATGCCTTGGCAACGGCTGTTTTTGTTTTGGGAAAAAAAGAAGGTTTAGCTTTGATTAATCAATTGAAACACATTGATTGTTTGATCATCACGGATGAGGATGAGGTTTTGGTTTCTGAGTATTTGGACTTGCAGTATTTTTAGGGAAGACGAAATAATCTAGGTACTTTTTTTGGGATTCGTTAGTCGTTATGGTATTCGCCGCTAGGCGATCGGATCAGATTTTTGTTTGTCCTTTTCAGGATTGCTTCTCCTCAATTCTTTTACCAATTTATAAATCAAACCAAGGCCAACGATTCCGAAATATAGAATCATGCAGAATAGATAGACATCATCATCACCATGCTCTCCATAAATTTCGACAAAAGCCCATCCAGCAAGCACCAAGGCGATACAGAAAGTAAATTGAATAAGATATTTGCGTTTTTTGGTTAGGTAAAACTTTCTAAAAACCGATAGTGTAATCCAGCTAAGCGTTAAAAATATTGGTGAGATAATAATAGCAGCAATAAAAATGATCGTATCATAAAGATAATCTCCTTTTAACTCTGCAAAAGCAATCAAAGGATAGCAACAGATCAGTAGTAATAAATAGTCTTTCTTTCTCATAACTTTACAGGGGATTAAGGTTTTATTCTTCTTTTGCATAGAAGCTATTTCTGGCAACAGAAACTTACAAAATATACAGTAGACTTTATTCTAATAATTTACCGAGGTGAAGGAAGAAGTAAAGGACAAGAATTATTCCGATTCCTAGTAAAAAAATTTCCACTTCGCTCCTTAAGTGGTACGTGTTATCACTTTTTTTCAAAAAAATTAATACTTACTCCATGAAAATTTGGGAATATCAAACAGAATAGGTAAATCGAATAAAATTTTCAATACACTTCTTTTTAAAGAAGTTGTTTTAACCAAATAATCAATGACTCCACAAAAAATAAAATTCGCACCCCTCGTTATTGGAACCATGAGACTAGGAACTTGGGGCGCTAAATACAATACTGCTCAGTACGAAAAATTCATCGAAGATTGTCTTGCTCTAAATCTAAACGACTTTGACCATGCAGACATCTATGGCGGTCATACCACCGAATCTGAATTTGGAGCCGTACTCAAAAACAGAAAAGACCTCAAAGACAAAATAGACATCACCACCAAATGTGGCATCAAGTATCCAAGCGAAGCCAAAAGTCATATTCCACTTAAGCATTATAGTTTTTCCAAAAAACACATTACCGAATCGGTGGAAAACTCTTTAAAGCTATTAAACATCGAACAGATAAAATTATTGTTGCTGCATCGTCCTGATTACATCATGCAACCAGAAGTAGTCGCCGAGACTTTTGAGACCTTACAAGCACAAGGAAAAGTAGCTCATTTTGGAGTTTCCAATTTTACGCCCACTCAATTTGATTTACTCAACAGCTACTTCCCTTTGGTCAATAACCAAATTGAAGTTTCACTCGCCAATCCACAAGCGGTCCTAGATGATACATTGTTTTATTTTATGAAAAATAAAATTGCCATCAGCGCTTGGTCGGTCTTAGGAGGTGGAGGCTTTTTTAAGGAGAATAAAAATACCGTCTTGCAAAATGGCTTGGAAGAACTCGCAAAAAAATACGAGTGCACGATAGATCAAATACTCTATGCTTGGGTTTTCAAACATCCCGCAAATATTACTCCCGTCACAGGCACTTCGAAAATTGAGCGCATCAAAAGTGCCTTAGCCGCTAAGCAGATCCAACTTAGCCAAGAAGATTGGTATCAATTATTAGAATGGCAAAGAGGATACGAAGTTGCTTAAAGAAGGACGGAGAGGTAAAAATAAACGGAGCTATTTTATTTCCCGCAGGTTTACTTTGTAAATCAGCCCAATCCTAACCACAATAAAACAAACCATGAAAATAAGAAGCGAAAAAGCCGAAGGCGCAGAAGTCAGTTGGTTTGCACCAATCTGCAACGGTGACGATGAATTTTTAGGAAAACACGATCCTCAATATAAAAGCAATTGGGAAAATACCAGTAAAATTTTATTGCGAGCCGATGAGTTGGGCTATCGAAATATTCTTTGCCCTTCTAGTTATCAAGTTGGACAAGACACAATGACTTTTGCATCCGCAGTCGCACCCCTCACCAAAAATATCAATTTGCTTGCAGCCATTCGCTGCGGAGAAGTACATCCTCCCATGTTGGCGCGCGCCATCGCTACGCTCGACCACATACTGAAAGGCCGCTTGACGATCAACATCATTTCTTCTAATTTGCCGGGCACCGATATGAGTTCGGCGCATCGCTACCAAAGAAGTTCTGAAGTCATTGAGATTTTAAAACAAGCTTGGACCCAAGACCATATTGATTTCCAAGGCGACTTCTATCAATTGAAAATTGACAATACTCAACCCGTAAAACCTTACCAGCAAAATGGCGGCCCCCTACTCTACTTTGGCGGTTATTCTCCGCCGGGAGTGGACTTATGTGCCAAGCATTGTGATGTCTATTTGATGTGGCCCGAGAAAGAAGGTCGCCTACAGGAATTGATGCAGACGATGAGTGAAAAAGCTGCGAGCTATGGTCGCTTGGTAGATTTTGGTTTGCGGGTACATGTGATCGTTCGGGAAACAGAAAAAGAAGCTCGGGCTGCCGCCAAAAAACTCATGACTTTTGTCGATGACAAAAGTGGCCAAGAGATTAGAGAACGGGCCTTAGATGCCAAAAGCTTAGGCGTTAGCAGGCAAAGCGAAATGCGACAAGACTCTGATAATGAAGGATTTGTAGAGGATTACCTATGGACAGGAATTGGTCGAGCCAGATCTGGCTGTGGCGCAGCTTTGGTCGGAACGCCGGATCAAATTCTGGAAAAACTTCAACGCTACATGCAAATGGGCATCCGATCTTTTATCTTCAGTGGCTATCCACATTTGGAAGAATGCGAACTTTTCGCCAACTATGTTTTGCCCAAAATCAAAACTTTTTCAATGCCGGTTTTACAAAATAGAATTCCTTTGATCGCTCCACCAACGCCATTGGCAGCTGGGCCGCGAAACTAAAATAGGTCTCTCGCGAATGAGGTTCGGTCGTAAAACATCTGCGACATCTGCGAAACCGAATTTGGGAAGGCATGTCCAATACTTGCTAGGGGGTTCACGAAGTAAATCTGTGAGACACTTTCACGCCAATAATCCATTTTAAATGATTGACTTATCCATCGTAATTTTATATTTCATCATCATTTTTGTCGCTGCTTTTTCGGGTAGAACCAAAGGAAAAGTCAGTGTGGAAAATTATTTTTTGAGCGACCGAAATCTAAAGTGGCATTCCATTGCGATTTCTACGATTGCTACTAATGTAAGTGGTTATCAGTTTTTGGGAATGATGGGTTCTGCTTATTTATTTGGTTTGGCGCAAGCCAATTTGGAAATCAATGCCGTACAGGGAATATTGATGGCGGCCTTTATTTTTGTTCCGCTTTACCTGCGAGAAAAAATTACGACCATCACTCAATTTATCGAAAAACGCCTGGGCAAAACCGTAGGATTATTTTATACCCTTGCCAATATTTCGCTCTTTGCGACCCTAACCTTAGGAGCCGCTCTTTTCTGGGGTGCCTATGCCGCCGAATTGGTTTTTGAAGATTACTTGATTTTCCTCCATGAAAATCGAGTGATTCGCATTGCTATTCTTATTTTTATTTTGGGTGCTTTTTCAGCGAGTTATACTTATTTGGGTGGCTTAAATGCGGTAGTCAAAACGGACATCATTCAGTTTGTTATTTTGATCTTGGGAGGCTGTGCGGTATTATTTGTAGCAGTCAAAGAACTCGGTGGATTTAGAGAACTTTATGTACAGACACCAGAGTTAATGCATTTGCATTTACCAGCCAATCATGAGAAATTACCGTGGACGCATGTCTTTGGATTATTTTTTCTCAACATCAATTACTGGTGTGCCAACCAAACGGTGATGCAAAGAAGTATCGCTGCCAAAAGTTTAAAACATGCCCAAGTAGGTTTGATGGTTGGTGGACTCACCAAATATTTCATGGCGATTTTAATCGTAATTCCGGGTATTGCTTTGGTTGGAATTTTGGGACAAAATGGATTGCCGGAGCCAGATCAAGCCTTTCCCTATATTGTAAAAGAATATATTCCTACGGGTTTAAAAGGCTTAATCCTTTGCGGACTTTTTGCTAGTTTGATGAGTACCGTAGATAGTACCTTTAATTCCTTAGCGACCTTATTCTCTATTGATATTTACAAACGCTACCTTAACAAAGAGGCCAACGAAGATCAAATTGTTCGTGCCGGAAGAAACACGATTCTCTTTACTTTTTTTACAGGTGTTTTGATGGGTTTTATTTTACTGTATGTAAAATTCAATAATCCAGAAGCGGCCTTTACTCATACCTTGAACGAGCTCCGCTACTATATCAATTGCGGCATTGTCGTCTTAATTATCTCCGCAGTATTTATGCTGGTTCCCAATAAAAAAGCGGCCTTAGTTGTTTTTCTAAGTACCGCTCCTTTGAATATTCTTATTGAGTGGCTCGCACCGGAG
>CAYQRA010000591.1:0-4763 GCA_964419315.1 uncultured Saprospiraceae bacterium
CTCGATCGCCGAGCAAATAACTTTCTACGGTGCTGACGCTCCGTGTTTTCCAAACGCCATATAAAACGATAAACAATAGTGTTCCGACCAATACGGTCCAATCGAGGTTGCTCATTGGTTTTTATTGAGTGAAGTTCTTGTAAAATAAATCCGCTCTATTTTCAACAAGTTCAAATTTTAGGAATAGTTTTGCGTCAGCAAATAGAACAGGGCAATGATGATGGTATGAAGGACGAGGACGAAAATATAGACCTGCTTCCAAGTTTGGAAGACCGGTGGTTTTTCGTCGGGGAGGTTTTCATTGGATTGGGTCATTGGTTTTGTTTTGCAGGTTTGAAAGGTTAGACGGTAGCTTGGAAAGCTCAGATTCCCAAAGTCTCAACTTCTTAATTTTTAATACATGACAACAAAATATAGATACTTTCTATTTCTCCTTATCCTTCCTCTTCGATTGTTCGCTATTACCTGCAGGTAATACGTGGATCTAAGTGGAGGTCTCCAGACCTAAACCACTTTCCATTTCAGTATCCACAGAATCTTCAGATTTGAGGTCTGGAGACCTCTACTTAGGTCCGTGTACGACTTTTAAGTCGTAACGAAAGTTTAGTATAAAGAAACATTAAGGTTGTTTTCCTATAGAAATCATATTGGCCATCAGGCGGAAAGCGCCAGGTACTCCAGCAGGTAATTCGCGGAAAAACGAAAAGCCGGTATAGATGTAATGGCCTTTGCCATGCTTCGCAACTAGCAGAGCTCCTTCTTTTGGATCTTCTCCGGGATCATTGAGCGAAAACAGCGCTTCGTATTTTTCATCCCATTCATTGGGAAAATACAATCCGCGTTCTTGTACCCAACCTTCAAAATCTTTGGTGGTGATTTTATTGGGATAAACCAATAAGTGGTGATCGGGTTTTAAAATCCGCACTTCCGCTTCTTCCACCGTTACTCGATCTCTAGACAAGGTAAGTGGATATGGTCCAACATCTTTGGTCACCATCCGCCGATTGGTATTATACTGAACGATCAATGTACCGCCTTGCTCCACATAAGCCATCAGGTCATCTCGCTGAAACTTGAGCCGATCAAGGGTATTAAAAGCACGGATACCTAAGAGTACCGCATCAAAAGTCTGTAAGCGATCCAAGCTAATGTCTCTTCCTTCCAGCAAGGTTACTTCATAGCCGATTTGTTTCAAACTAGCGGGTACGACATCTCCTGCCCCCATGATATAGCCCACGCGATTTCCTTCTTTTTTCAGATCAATCTTTACTACTTTAGCACTGGCATCGGAGAGGATCGATTGAGTTGGAATATGTTCGTATTCGATAGCAATCAATTCTTTATCATACCTTTGTCCTTGGTGAGTGACCACTGCTTTCAACTGGCCTTCCATTTGATTTTTGGGTGGAAAAACTTGGAATCGAACTTGCTGTTCCGCTCCTTTTTGGCTAAGGTTTATTTTTTGACTTGCTGGTTCTACCCGCCATCCTTTCGGATGTTCCAATTGCAATTCTGCTTCCAGATTATCTTGGCCCGCTTTGACCACCACTTTGATTTCCTGTGCTTTATCATCTGGGAAAACATAGACTTTTTCTTCAATCCCTGCATATACCGGAGGGGTCAATTCAAAAGGTTGGTAAACCTCTCCCATCACTGCATCATTTTTCTTAAAAATCAGATCCTTATAGAAAGTCATTTCTGTGCCTTCGATTTCTAAGACAAAACCAACTTTTAAAGCACGTGGCGTCTCGGGTAATCCTCGCATTTCCTGATCATCTACTTTATACATACCGAGACTACCCGGTTGGTTGAGCCAATAAGCATTGGTCTGTGGTAAATCAGAGGATAAGATTATTTTTTTATCGAATTTATAACCTTCGTTGATGACTAGTTTTTTGTCGAGAAGCGTATCTCCTGCTTTGGGTAAATATAGCAATCCTTTGAGCATTGCCGGCTGTCCCAGCCTTTGGATGACTTCTACATTTATGGCAACTTCTTCTCCCGGTGTGGCGGTCGAACTATTTGCTTTTGCCTCCAAGTAAAGTCCTAAGCAACCTTGGATCAGGTTTTCCAATTCCGCTTCCTTCACTTCTTTCCAATAGCTCTTCGGTAATTTTTTTACAATCTGGTAAGCTTTCACCAATGCAGGTACACTTTTTCCCGGATGATCAATATCAAAATTGGCTTCTACTTCTGCCAATATTTTTCCAACCGGAGCCCCTCCTTCCAAACGGGTCCAAGTCGTATTGATGCCTTGTAGAGGATCACTTTTGCTAGCAGGCATATCTCCTTTTAGCAATTCGAGGTATTCTTCTCGGCTTCCGCGAGTTCCTGTATTTCCCATTCCTTGACAACGGTGTTGGCTACGACTTTCTGCCGCAATTTCCGTATTGGATTTTCCAAGAATGGGATAATAAACGCCCACATCCATACTAAGCATTTTGGATTTATCCGCTTCCGCAAATTTTTCTCTACTCCCATAAAACCACCAAGAGGTATTGAAAAATAATCGTTGGGCTTCCCAAGGAGCGACATATTTTAATTGATCTGGAAATTGATCTTTCCTTCCAGATAAATCAAACGCTTCAAAAGACAATTCGGCGGAGGCCGTATGGTGTCCGTGGGTACGGCCAGCAGATTTGTGGTCAAAACGGTTGATGATGATGTCGGGTTGTAATTTTCGAATGGTCCAGACGACATCAGAAAGTACTTCTTCTTCATTCCAAATTCTACGGGTTTCGTCGGGGTGTTTGGAATAACCAAAGTCATTGGCTCGGCTAAAATATTGGTGGCCATTATCGATCCTTCGAGCGGCCAATAGTTCTTGCGTTCGGATGACTCCGAGGAGTTCTCTGATTTCGGAACCAATGAGGTTTTGTCCACCATCGCCTCGCGTAAGCGATAGATAGGTAGTTTGCAAATGCCTTTCGTTCGCTAAGTAGGCAATCATCCGAGTATTTTCATCATCGGGATGAGCGGCGACGTAAAGCACGGAACCCAAGACGTTGAGTTTCTTGATGCCTTCGTACAACTCTCCTGAGGTTGGTTTGGCAGGTGCTTGCGCAAAAAGAGAACTTTGTAGCAAGAACAAACAAAAAAAGTAAAAGTAAGGAATACGCATTTTTATTTTTTTGATTTTCTGATCATTTGAAAATTAGAGATGGCAGGAAAAACTGCTATTAAAACAGTAAATCTATAAGACCGTTCTCGTTTGTAGAAAAGGTACCTAGTACATTAGACTTTATTCTAAAGAATTGAAGTTCTTTCTAGCGCTAGATTTTTATCGAAAGAAATCAACTCATTCCAGCTACTTCAAGTCTTTCAAAAGCAACCTCAAGAGTATCAATTGCCGTTTCTTCTCCATCAGATTCCGGGTCAGTACTTGTAATTTTAGTTGGCCATGCATTATGAAGTGTCCAAGTCATAATAGGTCTTCCCTCCTCATCGAGTAATTGTATTATTATAGTTTGTCTTTTATTAATGGTATTTAACTGAATTCGACTATACCAATCCAAATAAGGTCCACCACTTAGGAAAACACCGCTCTTCATCGTAACGTTTCCCAATCCCCCTATTCCGGGCATTTTTTGAATAGCAAATTCTTTACCATCACCGTGGCGATATTCCACAATTTGCGTTTCTGTATCAAGGCCACTTACTTCCGAGAATCGGAGGGTAGTGTCTCCCCAAAGCACCTTGAAATAAAATTTTGGCATTGGCCAAATTGCATTTTCGGCTTTACCGGTCTCGTCTGCCATAATATTTTTTTAATTATTTAGAATTACCCCCTAGCTTATAGATGCTAAAAACAGAGACAGTCTTACAGATCTATGATGCCTTAGAAGTAGCCAAAATGGAAGATAGTACTTAACTATAAGCGTGCAAATTACAAAAGGAATATTGCTCTAGAAATTTAAACATCAATTATTCTAAAAGGGTTGTTAAATTATAGAATCAAAAGATAGTAAAATTTGGTGGAGAGGAGGATGCGAAGTAGTTCTTTAAGGTTTTTAAAAAGCGATCATTCAAAATTTCGCAGAAACGCTCCTAAATCCAATTCCTCTAGCGACTTTTCCACATTTTCTCTACACATTAAAGATTCCATTACTATATTTGTAGCGCCTACACCAAAAAGAACCATTCCACTATAAATCGTCGGAAACACACAATTATATGAACAGCTCGAATAAATACGTCTGTATTCATGGTCATTTTTATCAACCACCTCGCGAAAATGCCTGGTTGGAGACGATTGAGATTCAAGACTCGGCGCGCCCTTTCCACGATTGGAATGAGCGCATCAACTTTGAATGCTATGCTCCCAATGCCGCTGCCCGGATACTCAATGACCAAGGCATTATTTCTAAAATCGTCAATAATTATAGTAAAATATCTTTCAATTTTGGCCCCACCCTCCTCTCTTGGATGGAAAAAGCCGATCCGAATGCCTATCAATTGATTCAAGAAGCGGATCGTTTGAGTCAGCAACGATTCTCTGGACATGGTTCAGCGATTGCGCAGGTGCACAGTCATTTGATTCTGCCACTATGTAATCGTAGAGATAAAGAAACGCAAACGATCTGGGGAATCCGTGATTTCGAATCGCGTTTTGGGCGAAAGCCTGCAGGAATTTGGTTGGCAGAAACGGCTGTGGATACGGAAAGTCTCGAAGTCCTGGCGGAAAATGACATCCAATATACCATCCTCGCGCCGAGGCAAGCCAAAGCCGTCCGCCGAATCGGAGAAAACCAATGGAACCAACT